>JAITIA010000146.1 GCA_031279695.1 Prevotellaceae bacterium
TCCGGTTATGCTTTAAATTTCACGCTTTTCAGTTTCCTGAATACCCCTTTAAGTATGTCTGCCGAGGGTATCTCATCAGGTAACGGCCAAAAATAAAAAAACAGACTGGCTGTTAACAGTCTAAACAGCATATATTCGGTTATTTAGCAGACTGTCATATCAACCGTAAAATTCTATGATTACCTGATTAATTTGCTTAAATTTTTATGTGTTGGATAATGGAAATTAAAGGCGGTTGCCGCTTTTAGAATGTTTTTCTTTTCCATAAAATAAGTTTATTTCAATTTTAAATCGGTCAGAATTTCCCGTACTGCTGCGAAATTATCATACAAATCTTTCAACGCTTCGCCCGATGTGAGCGAACTGTTGCCCAGCGTGAGGAAACCTTCGGGCATTGCTACAGCAAAGAAAAAACGGTTGCCGCTGAACGATAGCATGATGTCGCGGTTGTATTTTTTCTTTAATTCGGTCATTCGCAGCTTCATTGCGGGCGTGAGAACGTAGCGGGCCGTGATTTCGTCGTTGGAATAGACGGCAAAGTAGCATTCAAATTCCACATCTTCGAGCATTACAAGTTTGTTGCCGTTCACGTTTTTCAACGCCTGAATATTTTTTGCCAGATAATCGAGTTTGCTTTCCAAATGGTCGGGCAAAATGACTACCGAGCCGTTGATTGACTTTTCCAACTGCGCATCGGCAAACATTCCGCGAAATGTGCCGACAACATTTTCTACTCGTTTGGCAAACAGCCCTTTGAACATCATTTGAAATACCAAAAGCAGCCCGCCGACAGACGATTGCACAAGCCAGTTTTCTTTTACGCCTTTGTTGATAACAATGTCACGGAAGGTGATTTTGCGGTTATTGTTTTCAAACACCACAGAGCCGAAAGAGTAGCCGCCCGAATAATTGCTTTTCAAACTGCCGAAAAAGTTGCTTTGCTGCATCAGCGACTGCGAAAGCGGCGCAGGCGAAAGATAGCATTTCGCGTCTGGAAACATCCCGCGTATAATCTGTCGAACGGCGTTTTGCTCGTCGTCGGTGTATTTTTTGTAGTAAAAACTAAGCCCCCAACTGCCGAGCATTATCAGCGCAAAAAGCGGAATGATAAACACAAGTATTTTGTTTTGCTCAAAAAAAGTGGGATTCGGATTTGCCTCATAATCGGGCATAAACGGCGAGCCGTTGCCCGAAAAGACAAAAATCTGCATCGCAATAATTCCCACAAAATAGAGTAACGCTCCGCCATAGCAAAGCGTGCGGGCAATGCGGATTTTGCGGCGGTTGCACCCCGCCTGTTTCAGGGTTGAATATAACTCCTGCTGTAATTGACTGATTGTTGAGTTCATATTTTTTAGTTCATTGTAACCGTTTCAAGCCTTTATTTTCCACCAGCGAGCGCATTTGCGTAATCGCCACTTTGTTGAGTTCGACAAGTCGCTGATTTTGCGGTAATTCCTGGCGTATTAACAGGGCGTTAATACTCTCCATGTTCGACAACACTACAAGTTGTTCCAGCGTTGCATAATCGCGGATATTGCCTTTTGTGCCAGGATTTTCGCTGCGCCATTGCGCTGCTGTTTTGCCAAACAGCGCAACATTCAGCAAATCGGCTTCTTCGGCGTAGGTGTATGCAATCTGTTCTTTGGTAACGATATTCGGAATAATATGCTCCTTAATTGCATCGGTATGAATACGGTAGTTTATTTTCGAGAGCGTACGCTGCAAATTCCATTCGAGGGATTTTGTGCGTTGCTCGTCTTCTTTGAGACGTTGAAATTCTTTAATCAAAAACAATCGGAAAACCACGCTGATTGCAGAGCCAAATTCAAACGCAATGTCTTTATGAGCATACGTACCGCCGTACCTTCCATGTTTGACGTAAATTCCTATGGCATTGGTTTTTAAAATCCATTCGCCGGCGCTCAAAACAAAAGATGGCAAGCCTGCCTGCATTTTAAAGTGGTCAAATTCGACCACTTTAAAATCGGGGTTATATAGTTGTTCCCATGTACCAAGAAATTCGAGTGTTGTGCGGGTGCGAATCCAGTTTTTGATAACATCAGCGGTACGCGCTTGTCCTGCTTTGACGTTTGCCATATCGGTCAGCGAAATATAATCGTCATCTTTTGAGGTGATTACAGTTATCGCTGTTCCCTGAACGGTAATCGTTTCTTTTTTGCCCATATTTAAATGGCTTCTCAATTTTCACCTCTGATGGCAGCGATTTTTTCGCTCCATTGCACGGATAGTTTAGCGTAATACTGTGAAAATTCGTATTTTTGGTCGTTATTCAAACCTTCCATAACCGCAGCCGTTTTTGCACTCCATTGTTCGAATTTGTCGTAATATTGCAGCACGTTTTCGGGCTTGGCTTTGGTTTCGAGTTCGGCGTAGAGGGTGTCAAATTCGTCGAAAAAGGCATTTGCTTTTTCACTTTTCAAATCGGGTCGCGCAGTTTTTTTTACTTCGTCAATTTGATTTTGACGGCTTTCGTCTATGTCCCGCATCATTTTTTCAGACGATTGAAATTGATAATTGGATAGAAAAATGCCTGCTGCAAGTGCGATAATCGCAAGCACGCCATACAATGATTTTTTTCCGTTGACGGATTGCCAAACCCGAAATCCCCACACAATAACCCCGATGCCCAACACCAGCATGCCCGCAGCGGCGCCGACATTGCCGAACAAGTCGAAAACGGGCGACAAAATGCGCGGAATACGA
>JAITIA010000150.1 GCA_031279695.1 Prevotellaceae bacterium
CAAATTCCACATTCCGTCCCTACGGGACGGCGATTGCGTGGTTGGGTTTGTGTTTTCTACCAACATTTCGTCCCTACGGGACGGCGATTACGTGTATCCGAATTTTCGGACAGACACTACCTAAGGTACATGAAATAAATAACTTATAAACTTGTGGCTTTTTTACCGCAAGGAGCGCAAAGATTACGCAAGGAACGCAAAGGCTTTGCGCCCTTTGCGGTAATCTTTGCGTCCTTTGCGGTAAAAGGTTACCGGCTTTTTTTGCCATGAAATAGGAACATCTTATTTATTTCACATCCCTAAATTGATTTATTTTATTTCCTTCGTGGTTCTTCGTGTAACAAAAAAATATTATTACACGAAGTTTCACGAAGAAACACGAAGGTCTTTTACATATTTTTCGTAATTCGTAATTCTTTTAGGTAAACGATACGATATTCATAAAAAACATAGCGTATCAACCTTTTTAGCCTCTTTTTGCGATTCCAAAAACAGGTTATAAATGCCTGATATTCTCTCTCTAATAAAACAAAAAAATGCGCCATTGCCAATTGTGTGCGACTTGCGAACAAATTTGGCACACAGCAGTAACTTCCGACTCACTATTCAGGTATAACTCGCTCGCTTCTCTCATCGGGTGGCGGCTTGGCGTGCGAGTGGGACGAATCCGCAGGATTTGTCAAGTCGAACGACAATTTCTCCTGACGCCAAACCGCTTTATAGGTAGTTTTTATTCGATATTTCCATTTATAAGTTTATTTTTCCATTTTTCTATCATATCTTGATTTACACCAAAATCAGTTTCTACATCATATAGTTTCAATGTTGAGTGCATTTTTTCAATATACGATTCTATAATTTTGCTGATTTTTCTTGTCATTCCTGCATTGATTTTTTTCTTGTTAATTTCTGTTTCTGCTCTCTTCGCATACAAATTAGCAATTTCATATTTTAACTGTACATAATCCAACATTAAATCCGTCTTAAATTCTGATTTTACCCAAGAAGAATTTCTTAAAAAACCTGCAAATGATTCAACTTTAATTATCCCAAACCAAATATCGACTTTCTTTGTATAAGTTACAATCGTAAGTTCCCAATAAATTTTGGAAGAATCACTATAATCGGGATTCATTTTAAAGTCAGACCAATCTAACTCGCTTTTCAACTTATATGTGATAGAATCATTCTCTACTGCATACAAATTGAAAAATCCTAATACAGTCCATGCTAACGCAAATAAATATTTTTTCATACTCATATTATTTTTTCGACATTCATTTTGTTTTTGCCGTTCGTAAATTACCGTGACCTATTTTGTAGCACAATTTTTCATCTTCTGTACTTTTGTTTATTAAATTAATTTTTCTTCGATTATTCTTAAATCGCAAATTCGCAAATCCGTAATTCAAAAAACGCTGCAAAAGTAGATAATATTTTTTGATTTGATACCGCCATGCTCCAACTTTTTGTCAATTTCGCTGAAACACAAGAGGTTTTTTGATGAACTTTTTTTGTCGGCGAGACCTGCGTTTGGGCATCGTTTAGCACCAGATGACGCAGATTTGACGGATTTGCGCAGATTTTTTTTGCCACCGCAAACACATTCGTCGTCGTAGGGGCGTTGGCGCAACGCCCCTACATCGTCGCAAATCACAGTTCAGCCTGTCCGCCGCAGGCATTAATCACTAATCATTAATCATTAATCGCTAAAAAATCACTATCTTTGCGCGCTTTAATTGCACGGTTTTTATGATTAAACTGTTGATTTTAAATTTTTAATAATTAATTCAGTATTGTGAATATAAAATATTTTAATGTCAGTGAAGAGAATTTGAGGCGGGTGATATCGGAAGCCTTGAGCAGGGGCGGCAACTATGCCGATTTGTATTTTGAGCATACGGTGAGCAACAATTTGTCGCTGCGCGATGGCGCTGTCAATCAGATTTTATCGGATGTAGATTGCGGAATGGGCGTGCGGGTGCTGGCGGGCGACAGCACGGGCTATGCCTATACCGAAAATATTGCGCTTGCCGATATGTTGAATGCAGCACAAACGGCTGCAAATATTGCAAATCAGCCTGTTGTCCGCTTGCCGCCGGTCAAAATCGAAGAAAAGTGTTTCAAAAACCATTATCCCGTAATCAAGTTGTGGGACGAGGTCTCCATTCGCCATAAAGCCCCGTTTATCCAGCAACTTAACGCCCGCGTTTTTGCCCTCGATACAAAAGTCAGAAAAGTCAGCATCAATTTAAGCGATTCGTCATCTACAATCATGTTTTTCAATTCCGAAGGACAGATTTGCTCGGACTTTCGCCCGATGGCGTCGCTCAGCGTTTTCTGCATCATGGAAAAGGACGGACGAATTGAAAACGGCTATGCCGCCCGCTCGTTTCGCACGGGTTTTGAGTTTTTGGACGAGGCAATTGTTGAAACCCTTGCCTCGGAAGTGGTTACAAAAACCGCCCTTCTGTTCGACGCCGTTACCCCAAAAGGCGGCGAAATGCCTGTGGTTATGGCGGCTGGCGGTTCGGGAATATTGCTGCACGAAGCCATTGGTCATTCGTTTGAAGCCGATTTCAACAGAAAGGAAGTGTCGATTTTTTCCGACAAATACGGCAAACGAATATGCGACGCCGGCATCAGCGTATTCGACGACGGAACGATACTAAATTCGCGTGGCTCAATCAATTTCGACGACGAAGGCGTAGAAACGCAGAAAACCTGCCTGGTGCGCGAAGGCATACTTGCCTCGTATATTCACGACCGCATAAGCGCCCGCCACTATTCCACTCAGCCAACCGGCAACGGGCGACGCGAGTCGTTTCGCCACGCACCCGTTCCCCGCATGAGAGTTACATACATGGAAAACGGCAATGTCCCTGAAACAGACATTATTGCAAGCGTAAAAAAAGGCATTTATGTCGATAATTTCAGCAACGGGCAGGTGCAGATTGGCGCAGGCGATTTCACTTTCTTTGTCAAATCGGGCTATCTGATTGAAAAAGGCAAACTCACCCAACCAATTAAAGACGTGAATATCATTGGCAACGGACCTCAGGCATTAGCCGATATACGAATGGTTGGCAACAATCTGAAAATCGACCACAGTACCTGGACCTGCGGAAAAGCAGGTCAAAGCGTGCCCGTTTCGCAGGGGCTGCCTTCGGTGCTTATTGAAAAATTAACCGTTGGCGGTCTCAATTTTTGACGCCATAATATATTGATATATGACTTATTATGGTTCTAATTTTTAATTTTCAATTATAATTCTCATCTTTGCAGCCCTAAACATTATTGTTTTTGATGATATATTTGAAAAATTATACATACCTGATTTGGGGTTTAAACGCAGTGCTTGCCGTGTGCATAATCAGCAAATGCCTGTCGGCAAAAGATGTTTCCGCCGACGAGCACGTGTCGCTGAAAATCGATACCATTGCCTATACGCCATCGATCAATAAAATATCGAAAAAAACCGCGCCCAACGAAATTGCGGATAACCTGAACCGTCTCAATCCCTTTTTCGACAAACTGACTGGACTCAAAACTCAGGACACGGGCACAAATACTGTTTCGATTGTGCATCTTGGCGATTCGCACATTCAAGCCGATTTTTTGACCCAAACCGTTCGCCGCCTCATGCATCGCCATTTTGGTAACCCGGGCAGAGGGCTGGTTGCTCCTAACCGCCTGATGCGAAGTAATAACGGACGAAATTACCGCATAAATTCAGAAGATAAATGGAAACATTCCTTTGTGGTGAAACCCAACGGAATACCTATTGGAATTGCCGGACTGGGGCTGCAAATTGCCGATACTGCGGCAAGCGTCAATCTGCTGACTTTCGACGAGTCGGAGTCGGGAGAATGGGATTTTAACAGGATAACAACTTATTGCGACCTGGCTAATGCCGACATCAATATCGAAAAGGCGAATGTAGTTCAATCGACCGAACAGAGCGTCTATGCCAAAACTTTTACTCTCGATAGTCTGACCAATGATATTGATATACAGTTTTATTCATCGCCCGACAAAAGGGAAATCAATCTCTTCGGATTCAATCTCTCGAACAGTCAAAGCGGAATATTTTACCATTCGATTGGCGTGAACGGAGCAAAATACTGCGATTTTTGCAACAAAGATGTGTTTTTTCATCAGTTGCCCACGCTCAGCCCCGAACTTGTGATAATTTCGTTTGGCACAAACGAGGCGATGGCAAAAGTTGTTGACGAAACAAGCCTCTATTCAAACATTTCGAGCCTTGTTGCCGACATTAACAGCCGCTTGCCCAACGCAGTAATAATGCTCACTACCCCTGCCGAAACATACACCAGAAATAGGGCGGCGCCAAACCCCCGAACAGGCAAAGTGAGAGATATAATTGTTGATTATGCCGAAACTAATGGACTGCCTTATTGGGATTTATACGCTATCACCGGAGGAAAAGGCTCGGCTGTGAACTGGAACAAAAAACGCATGATGACGCGCGACCGGATACATTTGACCCAATACGGATACGAATATCAGGGAACTCTTCTTTTTGAGGCTATTGCCAAATCGTATAACAAATACCTGAAACAAAAATATGGAATTTAATTTCGACTTGCAACGCCTCTTAAATCTGTTCCTTTACGACCGTCAAGCCCCGATGATTTTCAACAGCGGCTTCTTTCTCTTCTTTTTTCTCGTATTTCTCTATTTCTACATCAAACTGAGAAAAAACAATAGTTACAGAATTATTTACCTCATCGCCTGCTCCTGCTATTTCTACTACAAATCGAGCGGAATATATTTCCTGATAATGCTTTTTGTAACAGTGTGGGACTTTTATCTCGCTCAGCGAATGAGCGCCACCGAAAACCGCTCGAAACGAAAACTGATGCTCCTGCTCAGCATCGCCGCAAATCTTGGGCTGCTGGGATATTTTAAATACACAAACTTCTTTGGCGAAATATTCTGTACGCTCACCGCAAAGGATTTTTCCCGTTTCGATATATTTTTGCCCGTCGGCATCTCGTTTTTCATCTTCCAATCAATGAGTTATACCATTGACGTTTATCGAAAACAGTTGCAGCCGCTCGACAGGATTGGCGACTATGCCTTTTTTATTTCCTTTTTTCCGATGCTGGTTGCCGGACCAATTATCCGCGCAAAAGATTTTATTCCCCAAATCCGCAAACCGCTGTTTGTGAGCAGCGAAATGTTTGGAAAAGGAATATTTCTGATAATTGCCGGACTATTTAAAAAGGCGGTCATCTCGGATTATATCAGCGTTAATTTTGTGGACAGGGTTTTCGACAATCCGAATCTCTATTCAGGCGTCGAAAATCTCTTGGGATTATACGGTTACGCATTGCAAATATACTGCGACTTTTCGGGTTATTCCGACCTCGCAATTGGTATCGCCATGCTCTTGGGATTCAACGTGGCGGCAAACTTCAAATCGCCCTACCAATCGGCAAGTATAACCGAATTTTGGCGACGATGGCACATTTCCCTATCAAGTTGGCTGCGCGATTATCTCTACATTTCGCTGGGCGGTAATCGAAAAGGGAAAATTCGCACCTACGTTAATCTCATCATAACCATGTTGCTGGGCGGTCTATGGCACGGACCCTCGCTGCGTTTTGTGTGCTGGGGACTGATGCACGGACTGGCTCTGGCTATCCACAAGTTAGCCATGACGCTTTTCCCCGCCTTGAAACCTTCCGGCTCGGTAATGAAACCGCTTTGGCGCGTGCTGGGCACAGTTTTCACCTTTCATCTGGTATGTTTTTCGTGGATATTTTTCCGCGCCGAAAACTTCGAAATAGCCACAAGCATGATAAAGCAGATATTCACCTTTTTCCATTCCGAAATCTTTGTCGATTTGCTTGCAGCCTATCCAATGGTGTTTTTTGTGATGATAGTCGGATACATTCTGCATTTCGTTCCTGCGCGGCTCGAAAACAGGCTGATAGACATTACCGTGAAAATGCCCCTGATGTGGAAGGCGGCAGCCCTGACGGTGACAATTGTATTTATTATGCAAATAAAATCGTCGGAAATACTATCGTTCATCTATTTTCAATTTTGATACAATGATTAGAATATAAAATATTTAGTAATATGAAGATATTAAATTTTACCGGTAAAACGGCATTAATAACAGGCGCGGCAGGCGCCATTGGCAAGGCTGTTGCCCAGCAGTTGATCGACGACGGCGCAACGGTTGTAATCACCGACCTCAACAGCGACCGTCTGCGCACGGTTGCCGGCGACCTGGGCTGCGCATCCATGGCGGCGGACGTAACAAAGGCTCAACAGGTTGAAAACGTGGTGAACTTCGCCCTCAGTCTCCACAGTCGCATCGATATTCTGATAAACGTTGCCGGAATTGTGGGGCAGGGAAAAGTCGAAGACCTGACCGAAAACGAGTGGGACACAATGTTTGACGTGAACTGCAAAGGAACTTTTCTGTTTGCCAAATACGTTGTTCCGCAAATGAAGGCTAATGGCTACGGCAAAATTATCAACTACTCGTCGAAATCGGGCAAAACCGGCTCGGCGCTCATGAGCCACTACTGCGCTGCAAAAGGCGCAATTATAGCCTTCACTCAGGCTCTGGCTTACGAATTAGCGGACTATAATATCAACGTAAACTGCGTATGCCCCGGAATTACCGACAATTCGGGCGTCTGGGACAGTGTTTCGGCTGGTTATACCGTCAATCTCAACATGCCCAAGGACGAGGTTGTGAAAAAATTTACAGCCAAAATCCCACTCAAACGGCTTGCCACCGTCGATGACGTGGCGGCTGTAACAGCCTTTCTTGCATCCGCCGGAGCCGACTATATGACCGGACAGGCTATCAACATCACCGGAGGCAGAGAAATGCATTGATTAGTGATTAGTGATTAGTGATTAGTGATTAATGATTAGTGATTAATGATTAGTGATTAGTGATTAGTGCCTGCGGTGCTCAGTGGTTAGCGCCTTTGGTCGAATGAAAATCATAATTCATAAATCATAAATCATAAATCATAATTCATAAATCATAATTATACAAAATGAAAAGAAGAATTTTTATTGTAACAATCGTTACTTTCGGGATAATGAGTTTTTCCACAGGTTATGCGCAGAAAAAGGAAAAACCGCAAAGCCTGCAAATCATACAAATAAACCCGAAACAGACACAACTATACGGACCCTATACGCCGGATATTAATTCCATCCGCACACACAAATGTCCCGAATGGTTTCGCGACGCCAAGTTCGGAATGTTCGTCGATTG
>JAITIA010000151.1 GCA_031279695.1 Prevotellaceae bacterium
ACAATGCAAGCCGATTATCAGCGTTCTCGTTTCTGGCGTAAAGAATATGGTGGAATTTTAACAAGAGATGGCAATGTAGTAAGAGCATCTGCGGCATATCGAGAAAAATACGGCGTAAATTTTGATGCCGCTTGGACAGGACAAGTTTCGGCAGATAATATGGCAACTCACTACCACACCCATTGGGACGCAAATAATAGATTTTTAGGATACACTGCTTCTGGAGATATAGTTAGAACAGCCAATGGACCTTCCGATATTGATTTATCGTTTGTAGGAAATACAAGACATTTAATTCCTAATGCTATGTTGGTAGATAGACACTCGTTGTACTATTACAATATGAACGGAGTAAGTGATAATTTTGGTTCTACTTTTTTACGATACTTTCCTCTTTATTGGTGGTGGAATAAATAAACAAGAAGTGTTTTATGAATAAATATTCAATTTTGTTATTACTGATGTATCTTGCTCATTCAATAATGGGACAAACAGAAGAAAAAAAGGATACTGTATTACAAGGGAGAACGGGACCTCAAATATCAAAAGTCTTCCCATTAACTAATGATATTGACTTAAAAAACAATCAGTATATAGTTATATACCCTCTTTTAATGGTAAATAATGTACCAATAGAAAACAAAAGAATGGTAGATTGTTTTCGCAATCATTTTGATAGGACGAAAATAACAAAGACAAAGCTGATTTCAGCCAAGCAAGCCGAGAAAAAAGGTATTCCCAATGTACCAAAAGATGGCGTGTTATTTGTAACCACCAAAAAGGGCTATTATTTTGATTTTTCCTGTGAATAATAAAAAAATCAAAAAAATCCATACCTTTGCACCGGATTTTTTAAGGTTCTTTTGAAGAAAAACAGCGGGGTTTGAGTGGCGTAAACGGCTGTAACAATGTTTAATAAACATGAACGGGCGCATGTTTGACCCGCTGCTCGGTCGCTTCCTCTCGCCCGACCCATACGTGCAAATGCCGGACTTTTCGCAGAATTTTAACCGGTATGCGTACTGTTTGAATAACCCGCTGGTTTATACGGATCCGAGTGGGGAATTTTTATGGCTTCCTGTAATTGTAGGGGCAGTAATTGGCGGAGTGTCTGGCGCTATGATAGGACATGCCAACGGATCAAAAGGCTGGAATATGGTTAGTTATATCGCAGGCGGCGCTTTAATTGGAGGGTTGTCTGGCGGTTCGGCTGCTGGCATCAGTGCCGCAGGCGGTTCGGCTTGGTGGGCAGGCGCGGCGGCGGGTGTAATAAGCGGAGCGGGGTTTAGTGGTTTGGCAACTGACTGGAATCCGGAAGCAATGATAAACGGTGCATGGAAAGGCGCTTTATCAGGTTTCGTTGGCGGCGGCATTGGCTCTGCCATTGGCGGTGGATGGGGCGCTGTTGCTGGTGGCGCAGCATCTAATCTAACAAATCAGTTGTTATACAACGATGGGGATTTTAGTAAAATTAATTGGCTATCTGTTGGTATTAGTGGTGCGGTTTCGTTTGGATTATATCATGGTATGCAGTTTGCGCAGTATAAAATGATGGGGGGACAGATTGGCGGACAGGATGTTACTTACAGACAGTTTTCAAAAATAAATACTGCATACCAACGTTCCCGATTTTGGCGAAGGGAGTTTGGTGTTTATTTGAATGAAGACGGTTCTGCAAAGATAACACCATGGAAAGATTCTAACAAATACAGTGTTAAATTTAGCTCAAAACAAGGAAATATTAATAAAACAATGCATGCACATTGGGCTAAAAAGGGTGTTGATATAGAAGGAGGATATGAAACTGTAGGAGGGTATCATTCGCCAGACGATATGGCACTATTTCGCGGCACATCATTTGTGGTTGGAAGAACAACATCATCCTACCTTACACATTCTATGGGTGGATGGAAATATATATATCCCGATCCATTTGTACGTTTCTTTTTATTTCCATTTTTAGGTTTAAAATAATGAAATACAACATTTTATTACTACTTGCTTTCTGTATGTGTTCAATCTGTTTTGCAAAAAAACATGATGCCAAAGACAGTATTCAAATATGTTATCGTGCAAATTTAGATGCAATTGGCGGTTATGATCATTGCATAACGTTATATTTTGATGACTCATTAATATATTGTAAAAGAATTTGTTACAGTATGCTTATTAGTCTTCGAACATATATGGATGCCGGATTAGAAATGAGCAAGTATGAAGAAAATCAAAAACAGGCTATTTTACGTCATTATCAAGAAAGTAGTAATTACCTTGTACTTGATGAACGAGTAGAGGTAAACAAATATCAATTGGACAAATTTTTCAAAATTATTGATGAAATCAAGGCATTTGTTCCGAAAGGAAAATCCAATCCTGATGAAATAATAATTAGTACAGCAAATATTTATTATGTAATAAAAGATACAAGCGAAACAACCGTCATTAAAGATTGGAATGCTCGTTATAATAGACGTACAGATATAGAAAAAGTTTTAGGGCTTAAAAGTTACTTACGTTGTCCCTGTGTGGAGAAGGATTTGAAACAAATGGACAACAACCAAAGACGGAGGCGCCGTTGAACGGTCTTTTTAATACAACTTGCCGATAGAGGCACAGCAAGTGTCATATCATAAAATATATGCAATTTTTTTGGCACATCAAAAAAATCCTTACTTTTGCACCGGATTTTTAAGGTTCTTTTGAAGAAAAACAGCGGGGTTTGAGTGGTGTAGCCGTCTGTAACGATGTTTAATAAACATGAACGCCCGACTCTACGACCCTGTTCTCGGTCGCTTCCTTTCGCCCGACCCATACGTGCAAATGCCGGATTTTTCGCAGAATTTTAATAGATACAGTTACTGTTTGAATAATCCGCTGGTTTATACGGATCCCAGTGGGGAGGCTTTTTTTGTGGCTATTATACAAGAATAAATAAAAACAATTATGAAAAAAATTTTATTGATTAGCATTTTTTTGATGTTTGTTGCCGGATGCATGGCGCTCAACAATACAAAATATCAGATAGCGGGTTTTCGTCTGGCGATTATACCGTAAACAGTCTTGTATCAGAAGAACACATTCGATTTGTGTATCAGTTTAATATCGCTGTTTCCATACGAATAAAGTAAAAATATGTCCATAAAGTTCGGCCAAAAGGGCTGAATAATCCCAAGTCCCGCAGAGAGGGCGCGTCATACGGAATGTTCAATCGTTGGTTATGCCGGCGTCGTCCCCGCAGGACACGGGAAACATAACGGAGTTTTCTGCATAAATCAATAGCGCCTCAACCGGTTTTTTGTTTAACGGCGGTTTTTTTATACTTTTGCGGCGTCAAAACATAGTGAAATATGGCTAAAGAAACAGAAATTACGGTACGGGGGGCAAGGGTGCACAATCTTAAAAATGTTGATGTTACAATCCCAAGAAATAAACTGACGGTGATTACCGGACTGAGCGGAAGTGGCAAATCGTCGCTGGCTTTCGACACTATTTATGCCGAAGGACAAAGGCGATATATGGAAACAATGTCGGCTTATGCCCGTCAGTTTATGGGTATTCCCGAACGTCCCGATGTAGAACATATTTCGGGCTTAAGTCCCGTAATATCAATAGAACAGAAGACCACCAACAGAAACCCGCGTTCGACGGTGGGGACGATAACGGAAATCTACGATTTTCTGCGCCTGCTGTTTGCGCGCGCGTCAAGGGCTTATTCCTACGCATCGGGCGAGGAGATGGTCAAATACAGCGACGAACAGATTATTGCTCTCATCATTAAAAATTTTGAGAACAGAAAAACGGCTGTCCTTGCCCCTCTGGTCAACGGAAGGAAGGGACATTACAAGGAACTGTTTGAGCAGATGATGAGAAAGGGGTTTACTAAGATGCGCATCGACGGGCTGGTGGTGGAACTCGAAACTGGCATGAAACTCGACCGCTACAAAAACCATTTTATCGAACTTGTCGTCGATCGCCTTGTGCCTTCGCAAAAGGACGGGGAGCGGCTGCACAAATCGGTGTCGCTGGCAATGAAGCACGGCAAGGGCAGGGTGATGATTCTCGATATGGACGATAACCGGACGCGGTATTACAGCCGTATGCTGATGTGCCCGTCCTCCGGCATCTCCTACGCCGACCCCTCGCCCCACAACTTCTCGTTCAACTCGCCGCAGGGCGCTTGTCCACACTGCAACGGGCTGGGCGAAGCGCCGGAAGTCGATCTCAAAAAAGTGATACCCGACCCCGAAATCAGTATCAGTCAGGGCGGCATTGTCCCTCTGGGACAGCATAAAAACAATATGCTTTTTGCCAGCATTACGGCAATAGGGCGCAAATATGGCTTCAGGCTGATAGACCGGATTTCCGATATTCCCGACGAGGCGCTGAACATTATTCTCTATGGAACGGAAGAGCCGCTGAGAGTTGAGTCTCAATCGGGAGGCAATTCGTATATGCTTAATTTCGCTGGATTGCTCGGTATTCTCTACAACCCCGCGTCGCTCGACAAGGAGGATCTCGAAGCGGGCAAAACCGAACGATATATCAAATATATCAAATGCCCCGAATGCGGAGGCACAAGGCTGAAAAAGGAATCGCTGCACTTCCGCATCGCCGGCAAAAACATCGCCGAAATGTCGGCAATGAATATCGACCATCTCTGGAATTTTCTCTCGACAATCGACAGCCGGCTGGACAAAAAGCAGACTGCCATTGCGGTGGAAATATTGAAGGAAATACGTAACCGGCTGGGTTTTATGAGAGATGTGGGCTTGAACTATCTCTCGCTCGACCGTAACACCCGCACCCTTTCGGGAGGCGAAAGTCAGCGCATCCGGCTGGCAACACAGATAGGCTCGAAATTAGTTAATGTTCTGTATATTCTCGACGAGCCAAGTATCGGACTGCATCAGCGGGATAACCGGAAACTTATTGAGGCTCTGAAACAGTTGCGCGACGCCGAAAACTCGGTGATTGTGGTCGAACACGACGAAGAAATGATACGCTCTGCCGATTATGTGATCGATATCGGACCGCTTGCCGGTGAACAGGGCGGCGAAATTATTGCACAGGGACCGCCTGCAAAAATACTGAAAAGCGCCTCGCTTACCGCACAGTATCTCAACGGAAAAAAATCGATAGCAGTGCCTGCAAAGCGACGCAAGGGTTCAGGCAAAAAGATTGTGATCAAAGGCGCGTCGGGCAATAATCTGAAAAACCTCACCGTTGAATTTCCTCTCGGTAAATTTATCTGTGTTACCGGCGTTTCGGGCAGCGGCAAATCGTCGCTCATCAACTCAACTCTCCAACCCATCCTTAGCCAGCATTTCTACCGCAGCCTGCGCGAGCCGCTACCATACGCCGCCATTACCGGCATTGAACATATCGACAAGGTAGTGCTTGTCGATCAGTCGCCTATCGGACGCACTCCCCGCTCCAATCCGGCAACCTACACCGGCGTGTTTACTCATATCCGCAAACTGTTTGAGGCAACGCCCGAAGCAAAAATACGCGGATATTACTCAGGTCGCTTCTCGTTCAACGTGGTTGGCGGGCGCTGCGACGAGTGTCGAGGCGCGGGAATGCAGGTCATAGAAATGAATTTTTTGCCCGACGTGCACGTGGTCTGCAAAAACTGCGGAGGCAAACGATATAACCGCGAAACGCTGGAAGTGAAATACAAGGGAAAAAATATCAGCGAGGTTTTGAATATGACTATCGACGAGGCGATGATATTTTTCGAGAATATCCCCGCCATACTCCAGCACGTGCGCACACTGCACGACGTGGGCTTGGGCTATATCAAACTCGGACAGTCGAGTACAACCCTTTCGGGCGGCGAAAGTCAGCGCGTCAAACTATCAACCGAACTTGCTAAACGCGATACCGGCAAAACATTCTACATCCTCGACGAGCCAACCACCGGTCTCCATTTCGAGGACGTGAAAGTACTGCTCGAAGTGCTGAATAAACTGGCGGACAAAGGGAATACCGTTCTGGTGATTGAACATAATCCCGACGTGATTAAAACTGCCGATTATATCATCGACCTCGGACCGGAAGGCGGCGAAGGCGGCGGTGAACTGATTGCCACCGGCTCGCCCGAAGAAATTGTTGCACAAAACAAAGGTTTCACCGCGCAATATATTAAGGTTTAGTGATTAATGAAAACAAAAATCAATATCGTAACGCTTGGATGTTCAAAAAACACTGTCGATTCGGAATATCTGATAGCGCAGTTGGCGGGCAGCAATTTCGAGGTTGTGCACGATTCCAACGACCAGTCGGCAAAAATTGTTATCGTTAATACCTGCGGATTTATTGCCGACGCCCGCGAAGAGTCGATAAACACAATCCTGAACTTTGCCCGCGCCAAACAAGAGGGCATTATTGATAGGCTTTTTGTCTTCGGATGCCTATCGGAACGCTATAAACCCGAGTTAATAAAGGAAATACCGGAAGTAAACGAGTTTTTTGGAGTGAAAAATCTCAAAGATATTGTTACGGCGGTTGGCGGCAATTTTCGCAACGAACTTGCCGGCGAAAGGTCGCCCACCACAGCCCCGCACTATGCTTGGCTGAAAATATCGGAAGGCTGCAACCAGACCTGCTCATACTGCGCAATTCCCGCAATTAGAGGCAAATACGTGTCCGTACCGGTCGAACAGCTGCTCTCTCAAACCCGTAAACTGGCGGCAAAAGGCGTCCGCGAATTGCTGGTAATTGCACAAGATACAACATATTACGGGCTGGATCTGTATGGAAAACGCACCTTGGCTCATCTGCTTGCCGAACTATCGAAAATTGATGGCGTAGAATGGATACGTCTCCATTATGCCTATCCCTCGTCTTTTCCCGAAAATCTTGTTGCCGAAATCCGCGATAATCCCAAGATATGCAAATATTTGGATATTCCTTTTCAACACATCAGCAACAGAGTGCTGAACAAAATGCGCCGCAATATAACATCGGAAGAAACATATCGACTGATTGAACATCTCAGAAAAGAAATACCTGATATAGCGCTTAGAACGACCCTACTCGTTGGTCATCCGGGCGAGACCGACAAAGCATTCGACGAATTGAAACAATTTGTCGAAACAGTCCGCTTCGAACGTCTCGGCGTGTTCCCCTATTCGGAAGAAGAAGGCACGTGGGCAGCCATTAATTGCAGCGACAGAATAAGCAAAACGCTGAAAATGGAACGCGCCGACGAAATAATGCAAATCCAAAACCGTATTTCGACCGAAATTAACGCGGCAAAAAAAGGCTCAACCATGAAAGTGATTATCGACAGTATTGATAACGAATATATTATCGGACGCACCGAGCACGATTCTCCCGAAATAGACCAGGAAGTGCTTATTGCCCGCGACACGACAACAAATCTCCGCGTCGGCAACTTCGCCACAGTCGAAATTACCGACGCCAACGACTATGATCTGTTTGCCCGCCAAATATTTAGATGAACATCGCCGGATATGCGTTGGGCAAGGCGCAGCTCCTTGTTGGAACGACGAAAAAAATATACACACAAAAAAATTGCATATAATTAAAAAAACACTTACCTTTGCATTTCGAATTAATTGATTTTTTATTAAAATATAAAAGGATAAAAGTATGAAAATAAGAGTATTTACAAAGATTTTGGCAGCGACGTTTTTTCTATTTGCAGTCCTGTCGTGCAGTAAAAAAAATAATGAACCGGACACAGAGCCGGATTTTACAACCGACCCGCTGAACTGTTTGTGCGAAACAAACAACAATGCCACCGTTCTGCAAGTGGGGGCAAACAAAACCTACAAAACAGTAACAGCGGCGTCCGAAGCTGCCGGCGATAATTCGATAATCGAAATCGACGCAGGCACATACAAGGGCGACGTGGCGCTGGCGCTCTGGACGAAGAACAATCTCGTTATCCGCGCGGTGGGTGGCGAAGTTATTCTCGATGCCAACGGCAAATACATTGATGGTAAAGGTATCTGGGATGTGAGAGGCGTAAAAGTTTGCGTCGACGGCATCACCTTTATGAACGACAAAGTGCCTGAACAGATCGGAGCAGGCATCCGCCTTACAAGTGGAAATCTGACAGTTATCAACTGCCGTTTTTTGCATAACGAAATGGGCATCCTCACCGCCAACGAACAGCCAATCACCCTGACAGTACGCAATTCCGAGTTCGGATACGGCGGCTACGGCAATGGCTTTTCGCACAATATTTATGTCGGACATATCGGCAGAGTGGATATTTCCGGTTGTTGGTTTCATCATGCCGACAAAGGTCATCTTATCAAAAGTAGAGCTGCTATTAGCCATATTTACAGCAATTTGATTTTCGATGGAACCGACAATGACGCGCGCGCCAGCTACTCGATAGATATTCCTTCGGGCGGACAGGCTGTTATTGTGGGCAACATCATCCAAAAATCGCCCAATTCGGAACAGATGCACGTATTGAATTTTGCAACGGAATTTAATGATAAATATACAACTAATCAGATATTTGTGGCGCACAATACCATCATCAACAATCGCAACAGCAGCAACAATCGCCTGCTGAATGCTCCGTCGTCGAAAGTCGAAATATATCTTCTCAACAACGCCATACCGGAGAATACTCATTACAACGATTATAGAGAATGGGACGCGGATAAAGGCAACGTTGTTTATCAACCCAACGACCTGACGGCAAGCAATTATCCCGTAGCCTCGCTTGTGAGCGAATGGAAAAGCAGTATGGAAAAAAATATCAACAGTTATTTGCCGAATACTTTAAAAAACAAATCGTTGTCGCTTGTGCCTTCGCATCAGTACGACAGCCGAATGCAGGTGAAGCCGTTGAGCGCCGCGCCTGCCATACCCGGCGCAGTGCAAACGCCCTGAACGGCGTCGCCGGCGGTGAAAAAAACCGACGGTCGGGCAGAAATTTTTGACCTGATTTTTGCTTTTTTCGACAAATTGAGGCGGGATTGACATGAAAAAAAGAGGAAAATATAGGGTGAATGAAAAAAAATTTCATAGGATAAACACTTGGTTTATAATGGATAAATATTTTTTTTGCAAAGATGTGAAAAAAAAAATTTGCAGATATAAAAAATGTGCTTACCTTTGCACCGTCAAAAACAATGGGGCCTATAGCTCAGCTGGTTCAGAGCATCTGCCTTACAAGCAGAGGGTCATAGGTTCGAATCCTATTGGGCCCACAAGTTTTTACTTTCACAAGTTTAAATCCCGCAATTGTTTAAAATACCATTCATCCGTTTCATAGCAAAACGGAGACTTATTAGGTTTTAATTATGAATTACCTGCGGCGGAGGACAGGCTGCGCAACCCGTCCCGTCAGTGATAACCGTGTAGAGACGCACACCGTGCGTCTCTACACGGTCAGGAGATTGTGTCGCAATCAATCTCATCAATCAAATAAATCATTCTGAAATCACAGTCCGGACAATCGCCGCAGGCACTAATCACTAATCACTAATCACCAATCACTATCCCCCTAACCTGCGCCGTACCGTCTTCCGAAAAGGATATTTTCAAACTCTTGAATGCCTTTTTGTAGTTGGGCAGGCTTGCCAGATTTATTCTATGGATGCGATTTACTCCGTCAGCCTTGATTGTTTTGTGATAGACAAGTGGCGGCGACGACGGATACAGGGACTTTTTCTGCTCTTTTTCCTCCTCTGCATTCCACTGTCCTTCGCTCCAGTTCAGCCAGTCGGTAAAATCCGATTTGCTCACAGGCTGTATTTCTACTTTGAGAGTAATTTCTCCGCTTGCCGTTTCAAAGGCGCCTTCGACGTCGAGAAACGGCAACTTGGCGGCTTTCCAGAAAGTAACGGGGCTTTCCAGCGCTGCGTTCTTCTTGAACCGGAGGTCGAGGAAGCCCTTCGTCGCCCAGCCTGCGTCCGACGCTCCGCCTGAGTAGTACCAATTTTGCCGCGACCGGTCGAACCGCCATTCGGTAGTATTGTTTTTTTCGTACTTCTTGGCGTAACTGCGGATATCGTCTATTGTCCCCAGAATAAAGTGGGTTTTATACGTCCACCGAATGTTGTGGTCAAGGATTTGTGTACCTATCGGCGCAATATGCCCTGTTTGCATGTCCTTTGCTGTGCCTGCGCCTTTCATTGCCTCGCTTGGATGAAAGCCGCCGTTGAAGTTCATCACGTCGGGTTGGAATACGCCTACGCCTTTGCCGTTATCGTCGAGTAGAGCCGCCCAATTCTCAGGCGTATAGAAGTGTACCCAGGGCCAGCCTTTGCCGTCGTTTCGGGCTACAATTTTCGTAACCGGCTTCCCCGAAAACGGCTCGTCGCCCAAATAACTCACCAAATTATACCAAGCGCCGTTGGTATAAACGGCTGGCATTTCCTGCGGGCAGGCGTTGTATTGCGTTGTATCGGTACGTTTGTTGATAATGGTTGCTTCCATTGTGATAACGTTGCCTTCGAGCGTGTAGAGACATTCAAACTCGCAGTCGCCCGACACGCCCGTTTTGTGGGGCCACTGCATAGGAATACAGCGTACAAACATGGCGTTTGTGCCGCGCTGTTCAAAGGCTATCACCTTTGAGCGGTTGTTGCCGGCGTCGCCCGACTGAATGGGGTTCCAGCCCAAGCCCGCCCAATGCACTTCCGGTTGTTCTCCGTTGGGTCCGATGTAGGGACGGGGTCCGCTGTAATACGACATCTGTATCTGGCGACCCCAATCGGAACTATTAATCATGTTCTGTCCGCCGTTATCACGGTCGGTCAGGTAGGTAACCGCGCCACCGATGCTCAGGTCTATTCCAAGTTTCACACGCTCGTTTTCGAGGTAGCGCATTGTTGATGCTGGTTTAACGTCGCTTATTCGTACCGGACCCAGCAGCCCGCTCTCACGCAGCGGTGCGTCCTTCGAGGGTGCGCTGATTGTCCACGTTTTGCGCTCGGCTTCGGGGAGCGATGCGTCGTAAACCAATCGATTAAACCAACTGCTGGTAACTTCTATGCGCAACGTATTGACGCCCGCCTGTACATATTTACCCAATTCAACAGTATAGGGGCTTGCCCAAAGCGTGCGTACATGCTTGCCGTTGAGCCATACGGAAGCAATCATCTCTACCCTGCCCAAATCAAGCATGTAGATGTTCTTCGGATTATCGCCCGCATCAAAGGTAGTGGTATAGACCGCCGTGCCGGAGAAGGCGCGTCCCTCTGCCGAAATGTCCAAGTCCTTCCATGCTCGCAAAGTATATAATTCTATTGAGGCGGGCGCTCCCCAACCTTCGGGGAACGATAGCGTCCAATTGTTGAGAGGCAATAGGTTATTCCCCAATGTAAATTCAGTATTAACCTTCACGTCAGTCTCGGACGATGGTTTAAATACTACGAAGTATGAGCCGGACGGCGGCAAAGTCAGCGATACCTCCGTGCGGTCGCCTTTTCTTACTGACGCCGAATATGGATGTACGTTGCTGTGTTCGATTACAGTCTGTCCTGCTGCATTCGTAGATGGTTGAATATCCACCCTGTATGTTGCACTGTTTTCGTTCATCGGCTCTCCCGTAACTGGATCCCAGACTTCCACCTCGCCCTTGCTGCGGAAGCTGAGGCGTGTTTTAATACCATCTTTACCCGTGCCGTGCGGAGCGCATACAAAGTACCAGTCAGCGCCGTCCACCTGTCGGTGCGACCAGAGTGGAGTCGCGCCGGAGACCACTTTCACGTCGGGTTGGATGTTTAGCAGCGTCAGGGCTTCGTCGATAGAGTATCCCGAAATCAGTTTGCCTTTGCCAATGGTGCGTACCTGCTGAGCTGCTGCATTGCCCCAGAGCGCCTTCACCGCCTTGTTGAACCGTTGCTGCGCCTTTTTGCCGCCGCTTAGCGTTGCCAAGCAGCGTGGTGCATTGCCCACAATGGTGGCGCCCGCCTTTGCCAGCGCAAGTATTTTCTCTAATGTTTCTGGGAGCATCCGTTCGTTCTGCGGCAGCCAGAGCAGGCGATAGGCTATACCCTCGGGCGTTACCAACTGCCCGTTGCGCACGGCGAGGCGGTTGAGCAGCACGTCGGGATTACAGTAGTCGTACTTGTAGCCTGCGGGGAAGGGAGCGTTCTGGTTGGGTTTATGGTCAATCTCATCACCCAAATACCAAAGCACGTCCGACACGGGGCGACCCCGCTCAAGCATATACGAGCAACGGGCAAGATATGTTGTGAACTCGGGCATGTGTCTCCACCACGTTTGCCCTCGCAGGAAGGGCGTGCCGAAGCCTGCGCCAAGCGAAGAGCCGGGGGGCAGGAAGTCAATCTGCGGACTGTGCGTATAGGTGTGAAATACCATATGCGTTACGCCTTCAATGCCATTGACATTGGCATATTC
>JAITIA010000251.1 GCA_031279695.1 Prevotellaceae bacterium
CATCGGCAGGCACAGCCTGCCAGAATAAACCGGACGAGGCACAGCCCCGTCCGAACAGAGGGCGGGGTCGTTGCCGCAGGCTGAAGCCTGCGGTTAATAAAGTTCCGTCCCTGCGGGACATTATTAATAAATAACTGATTAATTGAATAATTGAATAACTGAATAATGCCTGCGGCGGACAGGCTGGGACGTAAACGGCTCAGCCTGCCAGCCGCAGGCATTATTCACGAATCATTCATCACTAATCACTAAAAAAGTCCCTGCGGGACTTGGCATAGCGGAGTTTTCTGCATAAATCAATAGCGCCTCAGGAAAGATTTAGCCCATTTTCAGTAAGATAAAAAGATATAAAACAACATTTTAATAAGATGATTAGGAATTGTGGATAAATAAAAAAAAGAGAGGCATCAGGAGAAAATAAATAGGGTTGAAACAAAATATGAGAAGTTTCCCATGGAAGATGCCCCTCTAAATATCTAAAAAACAAATAATAATACTCGACACTCAATTCAAGTTTTACAGTTAAGCGTTTTCCGAAAGACAGGTCTCAAAAAAGAGCGCAAAAGTACGCATATTATTTGAGAGTAGCAAAAAAAATCTGTTACCAGTTGAATAAATTCAATGGTTTCATCAATCTATTGACTTCATTTTTAACCTCATACAGATTGTCGTAACTGGTTAAAATTTTATCAATAAAATCGACCACAACAGTCATTTCAGCCTCTTTCAGACCCCTTGTTGTTATCGCCGGAGTGCCAAATCGCAGCCCCGAAGTTTGAAACGGAGAACGACTGTCGAAAGGCACCATGTTTTTGTTGGCGGTAATATCTGCTTCAACCAGACGCTTTTCGGCTTCTTTTCCTGTCAAATCGGGAAATTTCGATCGTAAATCGATAAGCATCAGGTGATTGTCTGTGCCGTTGGATATTATTTTGTATCCTTTGTTTATCAGTGCATTTGCCATGGCTGTGGCATTTTTCTTAACTTGTATTTGATATTCTTTATATTCGGGTTGCAGGGCTTCAAAGAACGAAACTGCCTTTGCAGCAATAACATGTTCGAGCGGACCGCCCTGTATGCCGGGAAAAACGGCGGAATTGAGTATTTGGGACATTGGTTTGACCTGTCCTTTTGGCGTTTTCAAATTCCACGGATTTTCAAAGTCTTCGCCCATCAGAATAATGCCACCTCTTGGACCTCTGAGGGTTTTGTGGGTGGTTGAGGTTACGATGTGGGCATATTTGAGTGGATTTTTCAGCAGTCCGGCGGCTATCAGCCCGGCAGGATGCGCCATATCGACCATAAACAGAGCGTTGATTTTGTTGGCAATGGCTCTCATGCGTTCATAGTCCCATTCTCTTGAATATGACGATGCTCCGCCAACAATCAGTTTGGGTTTGTATTCGAGGGCTTTTTTTTCCATTTCGTCGTAATCGACATAACCGGCGTCGGTTACGCCATACGAAACGGCGTTGAACCACATTCCGGAGACATTTACACCCGATCCGTGCGTCAGATGTCCGCCGTGAGCAAGGTCAAGCCCCATGAAAGTGTCGCCGGTTTTGAGACATGCCAGAAACACAGCCATATTTGCCTGTGCGCCGGAATGTGGCTGTACGTTGGCATATTTTGCGTCGAATATTTCGCAAAGCCGGTCTATTGCAAGCTGTTCCGATTTATCGACCACTTCGCAGCCACCATAGTAGCGTGCGCCCGGATAACCTTCTGCATATTTATTGGTAAGCACCGAGCCCATAGCCTGAAGCACCTGTTCGCTCACAAAATTTTCGGAGGCGATCAATTCTATGCCTTCAGTCTGTCGTTCGTGCTCTTTTTTTATCAATTCAAATATTGTACTGTCTGTTTTCATCTCTATTAAAATGTTGAATAATAATCTAATAATGTATTTTTGCAAAAAATAAAAAACGTACAAAAGTAATGCTTTTTTTTCAAATGCAAAAAAATGAGGTTCAAAAAAAGATTGAGGTGCATAGTGTCTGTCCGAAAGTCGAAAAAATGATTAGTGATTATGTATATATATTAATCATTGCCGCCGCAGGCAATTAATCACTAATCACTAATCCCTAAAAACTGCCCCCTATTTTCGTAATTCAAAAAAAACATCTACTTTTGCGCCCGATTTTAACAGATAAAAATTGGAAGATATGTGTAATTTATTGTATGTTCGGTGGGATGTTGATCCTGTAATTTTTGAACTTTTTTTTGAGTTTCGCTGGTACACTTTGATGTTTATTCTCGCCTTTGGGCTGGGGCTGTATATCTACAACAAAATGATAAAGATCGAACACAAGCCGCAAGCTCTGATGGATACCATTCTCTGGCCTGTGTTTCTGGGGACGTTTCTGGGCGCCCGTCTGGGTCATTTTCTTTTCTACGAGCCTTCGGTTTTTATAAACAATTTCTGGCATATATTTATCCCTGTCGAGAACGGTAATTTTGTCGGATTTCGGGGTTTGGCAAGTCATGGAGCGGCAATTGGTATCCTGACAGGGCTGTATTATTACAGTCGCAAAAACCGTGTTCCCTACCTGTGGACGCTCGACCGGATTGTTATCACCATTGCCCTGTCCGGTTTTTTTATCCGTATGGGCAATCTGATGAACTCCGAAGTTTACGGACATGAAACATCGCTGCCATGGGGGTTTATCTTTGTCCGCGCGGGCGAAACGGTGGCAAAACATCCGACACAAATCTACGAAGCGCTTTCGTATCTGCTTGTTTTTGTCATTCTTTACCTGACATATCTTAAAAAAAGAACACTGCTGCCCAACGGGGTGATTTTTTCACTGTTTCTGATATTGCTGTTTTCGGCGCGTTTTCTGATTGAATTTGTTAAGGAAGCGCAGGAAAATTTTGAAAAGGGAATGATGCTGGACATGGGTCAGTTGCTGAGCATTCCGCTGATACTTGCCGGCGTTGTTCTGCTAATACGGCTGCGACGGAAAAAACCGGCGTCGAAATCCCGATAAACTGCAATGGACGCCGTTTTGTGTTATGTAAGATGGACTGTTTCGCCGGAAGCGTTCTCGGTTGGCGGATTGACAGTTCGCTACTACGGGCTGTTTCTGGCAGTCGCCTTTCTGACGGTGGCCGCAACACTCTGTTATGTGCTCAAATGCGAAAACAAACCGCTCCTCCTTGTGCCGGTTATTCTCAACGCCGTTTTTCTGTCGGCGCTGGTTGGCGCGCGGCTGGGCGAATGTTTTTTCTATTTTCCCGAATATTATCTGCAAAATCCGACGGAAATAATTCTCCCGTTCAGGGACGGACGCTATGTCGGCATCGGCGGACTGTCGAGTCATGGCGCGGCGCTGGCAATTGTTCCCGCGCTGATTTTGACGGCACGCCGCCGCCGACAGTCTCCTATGCAACTGATCGACAGCGTTTGCCTGAGCCTGCCGCCGGCAGCCTTTTTTATCCGCATCGGCAACCTGATGAACTCCGAAATTGTGGGAACGGAAACTTCGGCGGTCTGGGGATTTATTTTTGAAACCCGCAACGAGGATTTTGCCCGTCATCCCGTGCAGATTTACGAAGCCCTGTGTTATCTGTGCATATTTTTTCTGTTGATAAAACTTTACCGTACAAAACGGGATATAAATTCGGGAATTATTTTCGGACTGTTTCTGTCGCTGACGTTTTTTTGCCGTTTTATTATCGAAATCTACAAAGCCCCGCTCAACGAATTTGACCTGCATTCGATCTACAGTACCAGCCAGTATCTCAATCTGTTTTTCGCCCTTGCCGGCACGGTAATCCTCTATTGCCGAACAGTGAAAAATAACCGCTCCGAAGTTGGTGTTTGACAATTCGGTGAAAATATTTATCCGTTTTTTTGTCATTCATTTTTTCTGTTGATAATTTTTCCGGTTATAATTTTATTTTCATTTTTTGGGTCGATATATATTATTATTACATCTCCTGTTTGATAATAATTGTGTCCTAAATTACTTAAAGTAGAGCCTTCTATTTCTTTTTCAATTTCTTGTCCTCTGTAAATATATTCCAGTTTCAGTACTGTTTTTTGTGTTACACGGCTCGATTTGGTAATGCGTGAGGATGTTACGCTTGCTTCTACTGCGGTGAAATTTTTTCTGGCATTTTCTTTTTCGTATCTATTGTAAAACACTATACCAAACACAAATAACAAAAAAACAGCAATTGCAAAAATGAGTTTTAAAATGATTTTTTTCATATTTTCCGTCTGTTTTTATGCATAAAATATGACTGACCGGCATGATTAATAATGAGTGTATTGAAATTCGATGCCGAGCATGTCGCAACCGATTTCCTGATTCAAAATCTCTTCTAATTCATCCTGCGAAATCAGACCTGTAGTCGAAAGTTCCAGACCGGATGAGGTTATTTCTGTGTATTCCAAAAGTTCTCTGCCATAAATTTCTTCCAGTTTTTCGATTTGGCTCTGTTTCAAATATGGTCGATGCGTTCTTAATATGTTAGCTGCATTTGTTTTTAAATCACCGTCCAATGTGTTGGAACAATTCACAGTTGTCAGATCTTCCAGTAAATCACGAAAAATAAAATCCTGCAGATTTTTTGCCAGCACAACAGCCATATCATAATCGTGATACATCTGTACAACAGGTACATCGTCGCCGTTTTGTCTGTCAAACTGAAATACATATAAATCACCGCTGCCTGTTTGTCCGAACGGCACAAATTGAAGTCCGGATTTTATTTGTCGATAATTGTCTGTATCTCCGAAGGCTTCAATTTCTTCGATAATGCGTTTCCATTGAAGCAGTACAAAGTCAAAACCGAAAAACAGCAAAGTCGGATTTTCGCGGAATTGTTCTCCATAGATTGCATACCATCCGGGACCATATTCTCCGCCTGTATTAAGCATACCGTCTAAAAACAACTGTCGGTACAGTTTGGGGTATGTGAAATTAAATCTTTGTTCAATTTGTTCTAATTCGTTCATTTTTATTGCGTTTTTAAATTAATAATTTGTATCATTTGTTCAAAACTTCGGGCATTTGCGCTTTGCCTGTAAACTCTTTTTTCGACGGGAAGGTTTGCAAAACCCGTTTTTGCTACTTCTATTTTCATTTTATTAACATTTAATTATTTAATATTTAATGATTTAATATTCATTTTGTACTTATAAGCACGGTGCAAAGATAGTAAAAAATGGTTGAAAAAAAGATTGAGGTGCTATACATAATGATACCTGATTTTGTTTTATTGGGTATTCAATACGATATTCATATTAAAATTATTATTGCACGAAGGAGGCACAAAGCCCCACGAAGGCTATTGTACTCGTCAATCAAAAATCGTCAATCGTCAATCAAAAATCGTTAATCAAGCGGTATTTTTGTCTTGTTGGGCGGCAGAATATTTTGAGGGTGATTGTGTAATGTAACAAGGTTTTAAATGGTGTTGAAAAGAGAAATTTGAGAAATAATTTTTGTACAATAGAAAAAAAACGTACTTTTGCACAAATTTATTAATTATAAAACAGTAATATCATGATAGAATTATGGACTTCTTTGGATACGTTTGAAAAAATACTGTGGGGGGTGGCAGGCGCCTCTTCGTTGGTATTTATTATTCAGTCGGTGCTGACTTTTACGGGCATGGACGCGCACGACGGAACGGGCGCCGAACTGCATGGCAGCGAAGGCGACGCCTCGCCTTTTCAACTTTTCTCGTTCCGCAATATGATTAACTTTCTGCTGGGCTTCGGCTGGGCGGGAATTTCGCTCTACAATCACATCGACAGCCGGTCGCTGCTGATTTTTCTCTCAATTTTGGGCGGATTGGTGATGGTGGCTCTTGTTATGCTGATTTTCTTTTATATGAGCAGGTTGAGCGAAAATGGCAATATCTATACCAGCGACAGCGTGGGCAAAACCGGAATTGTGTATGTGCCAATATCGGGCAACAAAAGTCATGCCGGCAAAATCCAGATAACAATCAACGGAGCCACACGCGAATACGACGCGCTCACTGAGGGAGACGCGCTCAAAACAGGCGACCCCGTGATTGTGCTCTCCGTTATCGAAGGTAATCTCCTGCTGGTGCGGAAATTAGATTGAGCGGCGGAGAACAATCATCGGAGAAAACAAATTATCAGAATAAAAAGACAATCAGTATTTAAATGGACTTTTCACATCTTCACGTTCACACGCAGTATTCGGTGCTCGACGGAGCGGCGGCAATCGACGCCCTTTTTGCAAAGGCTCAGGACGACGGGCAGCGGGCGCTCGCTATCACCGACCATGGAAATATGTTTGGCGTTAAGGAATTCCTTGCCGAAGCACAAAAAACACAGGTCAAACCAATTGTGGGCTGCGAAGTTTACGTTGCTCGCAACAGCCGCTTCGACAAGAACGGCAAGGACGACCAGGGCGGACGGCATTTAATCCTTCTGGCAAAAAACAAAACGGGCTATTATAACTTGGTCAAATTGGTATCTTTGGGATTTATTGAGGGATTTTATTCCCGCCCGCGTATCGACAAGGAAATACTTTTTCGCTATGGCGAAGGGCTGATTGTTTCTTCCGCATGTATTGGCGGCGAAATCCCCAAATTGATACGCGCCGGCAATATGAACGAAGCCGAGCGCGTGGCACAACAGTTTTTAGACCATTTTGGCGACGATTTCTACCTCGAAGTTCAGCGTCATCTCACTTCCGACCCTTATACCGAGCGGGTGAGCCACGAACAGGAAATATCGAACAAAGGACTGATACAACTGTCGGAAAAACTTGGTATAAAACTGATTGCCACCAACGACGTCCACTTTGTGAACCGCGAAGACGCCGAAGCCCACGACCGTCTGATTTGCATCAACACCGGAGCAAAGGTGAGCGACGTGGAGCGCATGAGATATACAAAACAGGAGTGGATGAAAACAAAGGCTGAGATGAACGCGCTCTTTGCCGATTTGCCTCATGTTATTGAAAATATTGCGGAAATTGTTGATAAAGTGGAAGATTATTCCATTAGCAGCAAACCAATTATGCCGCTCTTCCCTATTCCCGACGAATTTGCCGACGACGACGCCTATCTCCGTCATCTGACATACAAAGGCGCAAAAAAACGTTACGGCGAGCTGAACAGCGAAATCACCGAAAGGATAGATTTTGAATTGGAAACGATACGGAAAATGGGATATCCGGGCTATTTTCTCATCGTGCAGGACTTTATTGCCGAAGCCCGCAGAATTGGCGTGTCGGTGGGTCCCGGACGAGGCTCGGCTGCCGGCTCGGTGGTGGCTTATGCGCTCGAAATTACCGATATCGACCCTATAAAATACCAGCTCCTGTTCGAGCGTTTTCTCAATCCCGACCGTGTTTCGATGCCCGATATTGATATTGACTTCGACGACGACGGACGCGGCGCCGTTCTGAGATATGTGGAACAGAAATATGGCAAAGAAAAAGTGGCACATATTATTACCTTCGGCACAATGGCGGCAAAATCGGCAATCCGCGACGTTGCCCGCGTTCAGGAATTGCCCCTGCCCGAAGCCGACCGATTGGCAAAACTCGTCCCCGAAGGTTCAAAAATAACTCTCAAAAAAGCATTTGCCGACGTTCCCGACCTGAACCGCGAATTGCGTAGCGGCGAAACACATATACAGAGTATTCTCAAATATGCGCAAATTCTCGAAGGCTCGGTGCGAAATACCGGCGTTCATGCCTGCGGAATAATTATTGGACGCGACGATTTGAAACAGTATATACCTCTCTGTACTTCAACCGATAAAGATAATGGCGAAGAAATTCTCGTTACTCAGTACGACGGCTCGCAGGTGGAAGACATCGGGCTGCTGAAAATGGATTTTCTGGGGCTGAAAACACTTTCGCTGATAAAGGAGGCGCTCGAAAATATCAAACTGAGACACAATATCGATATCGATATCAGCGCCATACCACTCGACGACGCCAAGACATACGCCCTGTATAGTCGCGGCGAAACGGTTGGCACTTTCCAGTTCGAGTCCGACGGAATGCGCAAATGGCTGCGCCTGCTTAAACCCAATAAGTTTGAAGACCTGATTGCCATGAACGCTCTCTACCGTCCGGGTCCGATGGAATATATTCCCGATTTTATTGCTCGCAAACATGGACGCCGCCAAATAACCTACGATATACCCCAACAGGCAGAGTATCTCGAAGATACCTACGGCATAACAGTCTATCAGGAACAAGTGATGCTCCTGTCGCAATCGCTGGCAAATTTCACTCGCGGCGAAGCCGATTCGCTGCGCAAGGCAATGGGCAAAAAACAAATTGCAGTGATGGCAAAAATGAAAGAGAAATTTATCGACGGCGGCAGAGCCAATGGTCATGACGTAAAGAAATTAGAAAAAATATGGACAGACTGGGAATCCTTTGCCGAATATGCGTTCAACAAATCGCACTCGACCTGCTATTCGCTGGTAGCCTATCAAACGGCATATCTCAAAGCCCACTATCCGGCAGAATACATGGCGGCGGTGCTAAGCTGCAACCTGTCGAATATTTCCGAAATCACCAAATTTATGGACGAATGCCGCCGCATGGGTATCAACGTTTGGGGTCCCGATGTGAACGAAAGTTATCGCAAATTTACCGTCAATGCCAAAGGCGATATCCGTTTTGGGCTGGCAGCAATAAAAAATGTGGGAGCAAATGCGGTGGAAAATATTATTGCCGAACGCAGTAAACAAGCTTTTACCGACGTTCTGGACTTTGTTGAACGTGTGGATTTGACCGCCATCAATCGTCGCACAATAGAATCGCTGGCAATGTCGGGCGCTTTCGATAATATGAACGTCAAACGCGAACAGTTTACATACATCAACCCCAAAGGCGAGTCGATATTCGACACTCTGATACGCTACGGCAACAAGGCGCAGAGCGACAGGCTGATGAACACCAACTCGCTGTTTATTGGCGCAAATGCGGTGGAGGTGTCGCGTCCCGAAATGCCGCCCGTGCAAGGAGTGTCGCGTATCGAACTGCTCAACCGTGAAAAGGATTTGACAGGAATGTTCCTGTCGGCGCATCCGCTCGACGATTTTAAATTTGAAATGCACAATCTGGTAACACATTCGACCACCGATCTCGACAATCTTGCCAGCCTCAGAAACCGCGACTTGACGCTTGGCGGAATGGTGGTTGCCTCCAAAAACAGTGTCAGTAAAAACGGCAACCCTTGGGGTCAATTTTCTATTGAAGATTATAATGGAACATACGAATTTCGCCTCTTTGGAAAGGACTACGAAAAGTTTATGCAGTTTCTGCAAATCGGGCATTTTTTGCTGATAAAAGCAAGCGTCAATGAACGTTATAGTTACAACAAGGAACAGTCGTCGGGCGAATTGGAAGTACGCATAAAAACCATCAGCCTGCTGGGAAACGCCAAGGAAAACCTGCGTTGCCTAACAATCAATATCCCCGTCGATAATTTCTCGCACGAATTTGTTGAGGAAATATCAGGAAAAATAAAAAACAATCATGGCAAAATTGAACTTGTGCTGCGTATTATCGACCCCGAAAAAGGCGTTTCTATCGACCTGTTTTCACGCAAATATCGAATAGGCATCACCCCCGATATGCTCGGCTTTCTGAAAGATATGGAACTGGAATACGGAATCAGATAAAGAAATAAAAAAGAAATAAAAAGAAATCGATGACCAACATTATCAATATAATGGATACCACCCTGCGCGACGGGGAACAAACTTCTGGCGTATCGTTTACTGCGTCGGAAAAACTGCATATCGCACGGCTGCTGCTCGAAGAAGTAAAGGTCGATTATATCGAAGTCGCCTCGGCGCACGTTTCCGCCGGCGAACTCGAAGCAGTGAAACGAATAACCGGCTGGGCAAAGGAGAGCGGACGTATCAATCAAATCGAAGTGCTGGCTTTTGTTGACGGCAATCGCTCAATCGACTGGCTGCTAAACGCCGGAGCATCAACAATGAACCTCCTGAGCAAAGGCTCGATAAAACACCTCGAAGGGCAGTTGCGCAAAACGCCGCAGGAACATGTGTCCGATATTCGCCGCTCGGTGGAAACGGCAAAAGCCGCCGCAATGAACGTCAATATCTATCTCGAAGACTGGAGCAACGGCATGCGCCATTCGCCCGATTATGTGTTTTTCCTTCTCGACGCGCTCAAAGAGCTGCCCGTCGGACGGTTTATGCTGCCCGACACGCTTGGCGTCCTTGCTCCCGACGAAGTAGCCGCTTTCTGCGCCAAAGTCTGCGCCCGCTATCCCGAACTGCATTTCGACTTTCACGCTCACAACGATTACGACCTTGCCGTGGCAAACTCGCTGGCGGCAGTCCGCGCCGGAGTTAAAGGCGTGCACGCAACGGTCAACGGCTTGGGCGAGAGGGCAGGCAACACCCCGCTGGCAAGCATGGTTGCCGCCCTGCGCGATTTGCTCAAAGTTGAACTCAATATCAACGAGGAAAAACTGACGCTACTCTCGAAAATGGTCGAAACCTTTTCGGGCGTCCGCATTCCGGCAAACAAACCCGTTGTTGGCGAAAGCGTCTTTACCCAAGCCTGCGGCGTTCATGCCGACGGCGACGGCAAAGACAAACTCTACTACAACGACCTCCTTCCCGAACGTTTCGGACGGGTGCGCGAATATGCGCTGGGCAAAACTTCGGGCAAGGCAAACGTGCTCCGAAACCTCGAAAAATTGGGTATCCGGCTCGATGCCGCCGCCATGCGCCGCGTTACCGACCGCGTAATCGAACTCAGCGACCGCAAAGAAAACGTTACCGCCGAAGACCTCCCCTACATTATCTCCGATGTGCTGCAAAGCGAAGGCGTAGAACAACGTATCCGTATCCGCAACTATTCGCTCAACGTTGCACAAGGGCTGAAATCCGTTGCCACTCTCAGCCTCGAAGTCGATGGCAAAATTTACGAAGAAACGGCAACCGGCGACGGTCAATACGACGCCTTTATGAACGCCCTGCATACAATCTTTGCCCCGCTGCATATCAGCCTCCCACGCCTGACCGATTATGTGGTTACTATCCCCCCGGGCGGACGAACCGACGCTCTGGTGGAAACGGTTATCTCGTGGCAAACCAACAGCAACGAGTTCAAAACGCGAGGTCTGGACTCCGACCAAACAGTGTCGGCAATTCAGGCAACAATCAAAATGCTGAACGTCATAATCCGTAATTTCTGACAGTGATGAAAATACGTCTTACCAAATGTTTTGAATTTGAAGCCGCGCACTCGCTACACGGCTACGACGGCGCTTGCCGATATATCCACGGTCATTCGTATCGGCTCCATGTAACGGTGCTGGGAACGCCCTCCAACAGCGAAACTGACCCCAAACTTGGCATGGTGATGGATTTCGGCATCCTAAAACAAATAGTCAAAGAACAAATTATCGACCGTTTCGACCACTGCCTGATGCTCAGAAAAAACTCGCCAATATCAACCGAAATAAAAGCACAGTACCAAAAAGTCGAACTGTTCGATTTTCAACCTACTTGCGAAAATATTCTCTCGTTCTTTGTCGCTCTGCTCATCAACAGCCTCCCGCCAACCGTCTCGCTCCACAGTATCAAACTGAGCGAAACACGCAGCTCCTTCGCCGAATGGTTCGCAGAAGACAATATAGTGATTAGTGATTAGTGATTAGTGATTAGTGATTAGTGATTTACGAATAAATAAACAGTCATGAAAAAGATGAAAATTACTTGTTTGGCAATGTGTGCATTTTTATTTTATAATTGCACGGAACAACAAAAGAAAGATGCCGATTTGGAACGTATTGATATACATTCGTCGGAAAAAATAGCCTTTTCGGAACTTTTCAGCGAATACAGCCTGATTTTTCCAGAAACAACTGATTCGTCGTTCTTTGCGGAAGCAATTACGAGGATTGAAAAATATAAGGACAGACTTTATCTGCTGAATCGAAAAGCATTATGGTCGTTGAACAAAACCATTCTATGCTTCGATACAACCGGACAGTTTGTTTTTATGTTAGATAAAAAGGGACAGGGTCCGGGCGAATATACTTTTTTAGCCGATTTTTTTATCGATAAAAAAGATAATTGCATTGTGATTATAGGAGAAAGCAATAAGTGGCTATACTACGATCTGGACGGCAATTATCTCTATACCAAAACCGTTGACCAGGAGGCAAGATATGAACGCTTTGTCCGTGAGTTTAACGACAGTCTGTATGTGTGTTACAGAGAATCCGGTAGCTACGGAATTTGTTATATCGACCGAGCGACACTGCAAGTAAAACGGTCTGCTCCAATCGGACATCCGATACTTCACGAATTTACTCCGTCAATATCAATAAGCAACAGTCAGGGAACGTTTTACTATTACGACGGGAGTGATGTAATTTATGATATTTCATCCGTAGAAGGCGAGAAAAAGCCCGTTTATGCTGTCGATTATGGCGAAAAACACAGCGCTTTTAAAAAGAATTTGACGAAAACAAAAAACAACGACGAAATCATATTTCAAGGCTTCGCAAAAGGAGAAATATCCCCTACGGCACATTTTCTTGATAACGGCAAATTCTTTGCCTTTAATTATTTGGAATATGACAGTGAATATAATCGGAAAAATCCGCCGTCGAAAGATGATCTTCCTGCAACCATTTCACATACCACATTTTACGATAAAAAAACAAAGAAATCATATAATACTGCCCACATCAACTTTGACATTTTCAACGGAGTAAACATCGATAAAAAGAAAATGGCGATACTTGGCTGTGCCGACGGTTATTTTTATGCCGTTATACAAGACCTGTTTAGCAGCGACGAGATAAAACAAATTATCAAAAGCAAATATCTGGATGAAACAACAAAACAGTCGCTGCTGAAAATGGACGACGATTCTAATCCAATAATATTGAAGTTTAAATAAATGCGAATTACGCAGCCTTATAATCAGTGTGTTTGATGCCGAACGTCTCAATCATCGAAATCATTGCGACGCCATTGTTTAATCTGTGATTTCTTTTTTTCAACCGATTTTTTTACTACTTTTGACGCCTGATTTTTTACTTTACAATTGAAAAAATGTCGATACAAAATACTGATAATATGCAACAAAGGGCGGGATTAACTGTTTATCGCGCCTCAGCCGGATCGGGAAAAACCTATACTCTTACTATGGAATATATCCGGAAGGTTTTGGGCGAGGAATATAATATTAACAGATTTCGTGAAATTCTTGCGGTTACCTTCACCAATAAGGCAACGGAGGAAATGAAGTCGCGCATTGTTGACACTCTTAATAATATTGTGTCCAATCCCGATTTCGACGTGGAAATGCTGTGCAATGAATTGAATATCAATAAAAACACTCTGCAAAACCGTGCAGCAAAGGTACAAAAGGCTATTTTGCACAACTATTCCAGCTTTTCGATATCCACTATCGACCGTTTTTTTCAGAAAATTATCCATGCTTTTGTGCGTGAAGCCGGTCTGCATCCGGGATTTCGTATAGAACTCGACCACGACAGGCTGCTCGACGAGGCAGTGGACAGACTGATACGCAGCCTTCAACCCCACAGCCCGCTCTACGATTATCTGCTCTCGATTATTGATGAACAGATGGAGCGTGGACGAAATTGGGATGTTAGGCATGTAATCAAAAAGAAAGGAAGCGCCGTTTTTAAGGAGAAATTTGGGGCTTTCGACTCCGATTTTCATGCAAAAATACGCGATAACGAGTTTATGACCCGCTTTGCCAATGAAATGGATGCCATTATCAATAGTTTTGATACTCAAATGGCTGAGGCGGGCGCCTGCGCCATTGAACTGATTGCCAATAACGGCTTGACAATGGAGAACTTTGCTTACAAAAAAAACGGCGCAGCTAATTATTTCCACAAAATTATTGGCGCAAAATACGAAATTGGAAATTATGAACCCGGAAAACGTGTTCTTGACCTGCTTGAAGCGGACGACCCGATGAAATGGTTCCCCAAACAGACCGGTAATGCACAGCAAACCAACCTCTTCGAACTTGGCGCCGCCCTGAGCCAACTCCTGAGCCGCTGCCTTGCGCTTTACAACGACAAATTTGCGCACTATTGTACGGCGCTCTGTATTAAAGACGCACTCAAATCGTTGCGTTTTTTGGCGGTAATCGAAACGGCGCTGCTCGACGTTGCTAAAACCGAAAATCTTATGACGCTTGGCAAAACCACCGGATTGCTGGGCAAACTTATCAACGAAAACGACGCACCCTTTATATATGAACGAATTGGGGGACGATATTCGATTTTCATGATTGACGAATTTCAGGATACTTCGGAGGCTCAGTGGCGCAATTTTCGCCCTCTGCTCAGCAACAGTCTCGCCGAAAATCATCCTTCGTTGGTTGTGGGCGACGTCAAACAGTCGATTTATCGCTGGCGCAGTGGCGATTGGCGGATTTTGGCAAGTCAGATATTCAAGGATTTCAACCATTTCGATATTCACGAAAAAAATCTGGACACCAATTGGCGAAGTTGTGCCAATATTATTGAATTTAACAATGCCATTTTTTCGCAATTGCCACATTATATCGAACAAAAATATGCCACTGCCACTTTCAGTCCCCAATCGGACGTTGCAATCAGCGCTGCATATACAGGCGTCGATCAGCGCGTTGCGCCCAAAAACAAAAATCGAACAGGATACGTTTCCCTCTCCGTTATCAGCCGCAGCGAGCGCGGCGAAGCACGCAACAGCGTTCTCGAAAACTTGCCCAAACTGCTTGCCGACCTGCAAGATAGAGGCTTCGCCGCCGGCGAAATTGCAATCGTTGTGCGCACCGCCGCCGACGGCATGGCGGTTGCCGGCAAAATGCTGGAACACAAGCGTAACAGCGGCGACACGGTACATTGTTTCGACGTTGTTTCGTCCGATTCGTTGAATATTATCTCCTCTCCCTCAGTGCGTTTCCTTATTGCAATCCTCCGCGCAACAATAAGTCCCAAAGATGAAATAAACAACGCCGTTATCAACCGTTTTCGCCACCTACACGGGGCTAATTGCCTGTGGAACAAATCGAAATACCTCGACAACGAAACCGAAACATTTATCAACAAACTTGTATCGCTCTCGCTGCTCGAAATAATTGAACAGGCAATCAATTTCTTTGAACTCGGCAATATTCCAGCCGAAATCCCTTATATTCAGGAACTGCATAGCGCCGTTCTGAAATTTGCGAACAGCGAAATATCCGACGTTTCTGCTTTTCTTGATCATTGGGACGAGAATGGCGAGAAAATCCGTCTGTCGGGAGGGCAAATGCCCGATTCAATCAATATTGTAACCATTCATTCATCGAAAGGGCTTGAATATCCGGTTGTTATTATTCCATTTTGCAACTGGAACATCTTGCCTCACACCGGCGAAACAGTATGGGTCGAACCCTCCGTTGCGCCATTTAATCAAATCGCACAAATTCCCATCCCCTTTGGAGAGATGATGCGTAACAGCCTATTTGTTAGCAATTACAATATGGAAACAATGCAAACATTAATCGATAATCTCAACCTTCTGTATGTGGCTTTTACCCGCGCCGAAGAAGAACTGCATATCATGCTGCCTTTATCCGAAACCACGAGTAGCGCATCGAAGGGGAGCGACACAAAACTTGGCAATGCCGCCAAAACTATTACCGACTTTCTTCACGATAATCAGGATTTTATGAAAGGTAAAATTCAAAGAGAAACATTGGATGACGACGAAATATATTCTGTGGGCGAAAAAACACAATACCGGAATGCCCGAACAAAAACTTCCAACGGTTTGATTCTTTCGCAATATCCGTCGTTGCCATTTGCAAAAAAACTCAAACTGAAATACAATTCCGAAAACTATTTTCCTGACGCTCAGAATGCCATACAGTCGCGCAACTATGGAAATCTCATGCATCGTATTTTTTCAATGATAGCCAGCGTCGACGACCTGCCCGCCGCCCTTTCCGATATCGAAGCCGAAGGGTTGATCGACAAAAGCCGGCTTCCGGAACTCAAAGCCAAAGTAGAAAAAGCGCTCGATTATGCCGGCGAATGGTTTACCCTCAACAGCGGCTATCGCATTATCACAGAACGCTTTTTGATTCTACCAGCCGCCCTGAATCTTGGCGTCAGCCGCAAACCCGACCGCATAATGTGCTCCGCCAGCGAAACAATAGTTATCGACTACAAATTTGGCGTCCACAAGCGCAAATCATATATCGAACAAATACAGAATTATATCCGCATCCTCGAAGCAATGAACTATCCCAATGTCAAAGGCTACCTTTGGTATGTCGATCTTTTTGAAAAAGAGATGATAACTTTGTGAATTTCGTGTGCTGTGCGGGATATTTTATTTCCGCAAAATTACTTGATTTTGTGTGCCTTGCGGGATATTTTATGCCTCTATCAGGTCAGAGATTATGCTGTCGGAAATCAGTAAATAATTTGTAGGGATTTTGTAAGTATCGTCATAAATCACACAGCCGGAGGCAAGGTGTTTTTTAATTTTTTTGATAAATATATCTCTGTAATTTTCAGGGATTTTATTTGGATGCAACCCCTTTCGTGTTCGGAGAGCGGTCAGCAGGCATTCGTTGTAAATATCACGTTCTGTGAGGATTTCCACAGTTTCGGGAATAATATTTTTGTTGATACTTTCGATATAGGCAATATTGTTGGCAACATTACTTCGCCTCGTCAGTTTGCCGTCGTATCCGTGCGCCGAAGGACCAACGCCAATATACGGCAACTGCTCCCAGTATGCCGAATTGTGCCTCGAATGGAAGTCGGGCAGTGCAAAATTTGAAATTTCGTAATGAATAAAACCTGCTTTTTCCAGCCGTTCTTCGAGCATCCGATACTGCATGTCGCTGGCGTTCTCGTCCACCGGATCGACAAGTTTTTTCGCTGCCATTTTTCCAAAGATTGTTTTTTCCTCAATCGACAGATGATATGCCGAAATATGTTGAATATCAAGCGAAACAGCCATATCAAGATTATACCGCCAATCGTTGGCGCTCATCCCCGGAAATCCATAAATCAGGTCGATATTGATATTTCCAAACCCTGCCTGTTGCGCCTTTTTCACCGCTTCGATGGCGGCGGCAGCCGAATGTCGGCGACGCATCAGACGCAAATCGCGATCGATAAACGATTGTATTCCTATGCTCAGTCGAGTTACGCCGGAGGCAACAAGTTGGCGCAGATAGTCGTCGGTCAAATCGTCGGGATTGGCTTCCACCGTCCATTCCTGTGGCGAAGCGTCGAAAAACAATTCTATTGCCCTGTCGGCAAGTTTTTTGATTACGGCAACTGGATAGACGGTGGGCGTACCTCCGCCAAAATAAAGTGTCTGCAGAGCATATTTATCAAAAATTGATGCCTCTCCATTTGCCGCTCTCATTTCCATTTCCCGTATCATACAATCAGCCATTTCGTGCCTCCGCGCCTGCGATACGCTGAAATAAAAATCACAATACGAACAAAGTTGCTTGCAAAATGGAATGTGAATGTACATCTTTTTTTAGTGATTAGTGATTAGTGATTAGTGATTAGTGATTAGTGATTACCATATATAATATCCAAATTGATTTATTTTCTTCGTGCCTTCTTCGTGTAACTAAAATGTTATTACACGAAGTTTCACGAAGGTTATAAAAAAAGTTCCGCAGAGCATCGACCCCACCACGTCGTCAAAGTTCCACAGGGACTGTATATTGATAAAAATCAACGTTATCTGCGTGCAAAAAGCCTCATTAAAAATTATCTGTGGATTTGGCGTCCGCAGGCAATTAATCACTAATCGTTAATCGTTAATAATAAATGCTATTACCTGATTTTTCTCGACTTTTGCGCCATGAGCGGTTTCCACCTGAATCAGTTTGCCATCGGCAAGCGCTTTGACCGTTTCCAGACCATAATATGTTTCAACAAAACATATTGTATCGCCTTCTTTGAAACGTGTGCCAACAACGGGCGCGGTCGATTTATCGTCCACATCATACTGCCAAATCACCTTACCCTTGTATGGCGCCTGCACGGGCTGAGCCGTTGGATATAGTTCTTTGAGCTTATTGACGTCGAAATTAGGTACTTCCACCACCGGACGCGAGATTAATTTCGGAGCGCCCACCTTTTCTTTTGCCGCTTCGACTTCCTGATTGAAGCGTTGTTTTGCCACGCCCGACTTGTAGTCGCGATATTGACGGTCGTGCATTGCAAGTTCAAACAATTCTTCGTTATCCTGTCCAAAATCCCAATTATTTGCCTTCATTTCCTTGCGATATTCGTCCAGAGCGTCGGGGTAGAGATCTTGCGGATTGCCGGTATAAAATTCGAGATTTTTCGCCTTCACTATTTCCAATATTTCGGGAGCCAATTTGCCGGGCAGTTTTCCCATTTTGCCGGTAATCATATTCAGGCTGTCCTTATCGATATTTGAAAATCGTTCTTCGCCCTTTGCCATCGAAAAGATGTTCATCAGAGCAATGTTTTTAACATACTGACTGAATGGGGTTACCAGCGGCGGATAGCCGAGTTTGGGCCATACATACTCAACTTCCTGAAACAATTGCACAACCAGACTATTGAGGCTCATTTCAGGTTTGCCGTTCTGACGCAGCGCCATGTTGATTGCGTTATGCATTCCTTTGAGGTCAGCCATCATCGAGCCCATCATTCCGCCCGGCAGCCCGCAGCCAACCAGTAGCGAGGTCATTATTTTGTTCGACGGGTCGATAAAATAGCCGAGAAAATCGTCGATAAACGACTGTGTCAGACGATTGGCTTCCATGTATGCTTCCATATTGATGTCGGGAACAGAAAATCCGGCGTCGCGGAGCATTGCCTGTATCGTAATAAGGTCGGGATGAATCATTCCCCACGAGAGCGGTTCCATTGCCACGTCGATAATGTCCACGCCTGCTCTTGCCACTTCAAGCATCGATGCCACCGAAAAGCCCGGTCCGCTATGTCCGTGATACTGAACGGTGATGTGTGGATATTTCGTCTTGATTTTTTTCACAATTTGCCCGTTGCTGTACGGGCGACCGATGCCAGCCATATCTTTGAGACAGATTTCTGCGGCGCCAGCCTCAATAAGTTGCGAGGCAGTATTGACATAATAATCAACCGTATGCACAGGCGAATAGGTTATGCACAGCGCTGCCTGCGGAATCATTCCGCCTTCTTTGGCGTAGCCAATTGAGGGAATAATATTTCGCACGTCGTTCAATCCGCAGAAAATTCTGGTAATATCCACGCCCTGCGCTTTTTTTACTTTGTACATCAGTTTTCTGACATCGGCAGGAACGGGGTTCATTCTGATACCATTCAGCCCTCTATCAAGCATATGCGTCTGAATACCAGCATTATTAAAAGGTTTGGTAAATGCCCGAACCGACAGGTTGGGATTTTCGCCGTACAGAAGATTGACCTGCTCGGAAGCGCCGCCATTGGTTTCCACTCTCGCAAAACAGCCCATTTCAACTATTACCGGAGCAATCTGCTCCAACTGATCTTTGCGGGGCACATATTTCCCCGACGATTGCCACATGTCTCTGTATAAAAGACTAAACTTAATTTCTTGATTCATATTTATTACCATATTTAAATCTTACAAAATTTTGCGCAAAGGTAATAAAAAATTTTTTATAACAATTTTTTCGTTCACAAATCGCAGGCGTTCAACAATATTTGCAAAACAGAAATGCAGTATATTGACATTTTTTTAAGTACATCCATCTGCAAAGTACGGCTGCAAAATTATGAAAAAAATCTATCATTCAAACATCCACCGTCCCAATGTTCGCTCTTTCGTGTTGAACTCAGCGCCAACTTTCACTAATCGTTTGCTGCCGGCGGTAAAAGGAATCAGATAGCCCTTGCTATCAATCTGTTTGACAGCGTCTTCGGCTGTACCGTTTTCGTCAAGTTTAAACTCGAAGACATAAACCGTATTCTCGGTTTCAACCACAGCGTCGGCACGACCGGCGGCGCTACGCTGCTCTGCGTCAATAAACTGACCCATCAGTTTGAA
>JAITIA010000252.1 GCA_031279695.1 Prevotellaceae bacterium
ATAAGTTTTTCGGCAGACCATTATTTGTCGGTATATTCCATTGAAACAGGAGAACTCAAAAAACCTTATGCAGGAAGTTCCGAAATAAAGGGAATCAGGTCGTTTCCTTATCCCAAAGAGCCGGAGAAGAGTGAATCTATAATGTGGGAGTGGTTTATATGCAATGATTTTTATAAAAGTGTTTTCTACGACAAATATAAGAATGTATATTATCGTATGGCACAATTGCCTGTGGATGAATATGTACAGGGATATAATGGAAATGAGAAACCAACAATAATAGTTGTATTGGATTCCGATATGAACTATCTGGGAGAAGCGCTTTTACCAAAGGCTAAATTTGAATACGAAATGCATAGTTGTTTTGTGTCGCCCGATGGTTTTAATATTCAGGTCAATACGGATAATGACGATATGCTCACATTTTATACTTATACTTTTTTGCCGGATGAAAAAGATGAAAAGTAAATGTGTTTTTATATTATTGATAATAATGTTGCTATGTGTCTCATGCAAAAAAGACTCATAACAAAAAATAAATTGAAAAAAGAATTACAGATAAGACTTAAAAAGGAAAATATAGAGAGAAAAAATGTTTATATTGACGACAATAATGATTTTTATCTGCATGGTTTTAAGGAGGATATATATCCTGTCATCGCTAAAATTTCAAATAAAAAAGTGGTAGGAGTACAATTGTTAAATTAAGAAATTTAAATACATATTTATGAAAAGAATTTTATTATACATTATTTTTACTGTTTGTGCAAGCCTTGCGGCTGATGCACAGAACCCGTTGAAAGCGTTGAAAAACATGCTCGAACAACCGTCGGAGCCGCGTTTCGACGATAAGGCTTTTGCCGGTAAACCGCTTTCAAAAAAAGACGCAGAAAGCGCTGCTACAATGATTTATCAGTATGTGGTGCAAAACGACAGCGCTCGCCGCAACGGGTTTATCGAGGCAAAGGCATTGCTGCACGGAAAGTACAGAATGCCTTTTACTTACAAGATATTTGGCGACAAACCCGCCGACGGACGCTCGCTCTATATTTCGATGCATGGCGGCGGAAACACTTCCGACGAGGTGAACAACAAACAATGGCAAAATCAGATGCGCCTCTATGCTCCAAAAGAAGGCGTTTATTTTGTGCCCCGTTCGGCGGTGAACGACTGGAACATGTGGTTTCAACCTCATGTTGATACTTTGTTTGACCTGATTATACAAACCGCTGTGGCTGAGTGGGACGTCAATCCCGATAAAGTTTATTTGATGGGTTACTCCGCCGGCGGCGACGGCGCTTACCGTTTAGCGCCACGCCTTGCCGACCGCTGGGCTGCCGCCTCAATGATGGCAGGGCATCCTGGAGGCGTATCGCCTGTTAATCTGCGCAATATCGGGTTTATGCTCTGGATGGGAGCGGAGGACAAGGCTTACGACCGGAATCTCCAAGCCGCAAAATTTGGCAAGTTGCTCGACGATTTGCGTGAGGCGGACACAGCCGCTTACAGGCACGAAACCCACATTGTTGCCGGCAAAGGACACTGGATGGAACATGCTGATACCGTCGCTGTTCCGTGGATGGCGCAATTCCGCCGCAATCCCTGCCCCGACAAAGTCGTCTGGCGACAGGACGACGTGCCGCACGATTCGTTCTACTGGCTCTCCGTGCCGGCAAACGAGGCTACCGAAGGCAAATGCGCAACCGTCGAACGTCGAGGCAACACTTTTACCGTCTCCCGAAACGACTATAAACGGCTGACTATAGGGCTTAACGATAATATGATAGACTTCCGTAAACCGGTAAAAATAATTGTGAACGGCAACACCGTGTTCGACGCAAAAGTAGAACGTACAATAATCGATATCTACCATTCCATTACCAAACGCAAAGACAAAGGCTTGATATTCCATGCTTTTATCGAGATTAATATCTTTTGATTGATGATTTTTGATTGATGATTTTAGGACAAAAGTGCATCATAATACTATTTGAGTGTTGATTTATTAATTTTCTTCTTACTTTTGCAGCCTTTTTTGGTAGAATTAAAGATGACTAAAATACTGATAATAGGCTCAACAGGACAAATAGGTTCGGAACTGACAATGCTTTTACGGTCGATATACGGAGCATCGAATGTGGTTGCCGGTTTCATCGAAAGCGCAAAACCGCAGGGCGAATTGTTCGAATCCGGTCCGGCGGCGGCGGTTGATATCACCAACGCACAACAGATTGCCGATACCGTAAGAAAATATCGGATTGATACCGTGTATAATCTTGCCGCACTGCTGTCTGCGGTTGCCGAAGACAGACCGCAACTTGCCTGGCATATCGGGCTGGGCGGGCTGTTTAACGTGCTCGAAATTGCCCGCGAAATGCATTGTGCAGTGTTTACACCGAGTTCCATTGGCGCTTTTGGACACAATACGCCCAAAATCAATACTCCGCAGGATACCATTCAACGACCGCAAACCATGTACGGCGTTACCAAAGTGGCGGGTGAACTGCTCTGCGATTATTATCATAAACGGTTTGCGGTGGACACGAGGAGCGTCCGATATCCGGGAATAGTGTCGTCGTTGACGGCGCCGGGAGGTGGCACAACCGACTATGCGGTTGAGATTTATCATGCCGCCGCGCGAGGCGAGACATTTCAGTCGCCTCTCCTTGCCGGTACTTTTCTGGATATGATGTACATGCCCGATGCGCTGAGGGCTACAATTGAACTGATGGAGGCTAATCCCGACAGACTGATTCATCGAAATGCGTTCAATATAACGGCAATGAGTGTCGATCCCGAAACCATCAAAAGCGCTATACTCAAATGGTTGCCGGAGTTCAAAATGGAATATTGCCCCAACTCGGCGCTTCAAGCCATTGCCGATAGTTGGCCTGATTCGATGGACGATAGTTGCGCAAGGTTAGAATGGGGATGGTTGCCAAAATACGACCTCCATGCAATGACGCTGGAAATGCTCATCAGTCTCAATGCGATATAAAGCAGGAAACTCTGCATAATCATCTGCCGGACTGCTCCCGCAACTGTGCGAAAAAGAGTTTCAACAGATGAGAACATTCGTCTCCCAATAGTCCGCTTACGATGCTGGTTTTGGGATGTAGAATGTTGCTACTGAGGGTAGAGAAACCTCGTTTGGGGTCGTCGGCGCCATAGACGAGGGTATTAATCTGTGCCCAGAAACAGGCGCCGGCACACATGATACATGGCTCGAGGGTAACATACATAACGCAGTCTTTGAGATACTTCCCGCCAACGGTATTGGTGGCGGCGGTTATCGCCTGCATTTCGGCATGAGCGGTAGGGTCGTTCAGCGTTTCCGTAAGATTGTGCCCTCTGCCAATAATCTTCTTATTCCACACAACCACCGCGCCCACAGGAATTTCGCCCGCATCGAAGGCTTGAGCCGCCTCCGTAAGAGCAGCTTTCATAAAATACTCATCGTTATATAAATCCATTTATTTACAATCGTATTTAAGTGTCATAAATAATTAAGTATTACGACAATCAATAATTTTAAGTGTCATACCACAATTCACAGCACTACCCGAAAAAAATCTATCATTCAAACATCCACCGTCCCAGTGTCCGTTCTTTTGTATTGAACTCAGCGCCAACTTTCACTAATCGTTTGCTGCCGGCGGTAAAAGGAATCAGATAGCCCTTGCTATCAATCTGTTTGATAGCGTCTTCGGCTGTGCCGTTTTCGTCAAGTTTAAACTCGAAGACATAAACCGTATTCTCGGTTTCAACCACAGCGTCGGCACGACCGGCGGCGCTACGCTGCTCTGCGTCAATAAACTGACCCATCAGTTTGAA
>JAITIA010000069.1 GCA_031279695.1 Prevotellaceae bacterium
TCAGTGGTGAGACGATGACAAAAACCATGCTCCTGACGGCAAAACACAAATCTATTGCCAAACTTTTCGACCCAAATTTCTGGAAATTTTTTTAGGGTGACGCATTGTCAAAGTCAGGAGTGGTTTGTATTAATAATTTATTGAAAACAAAAGTTTCCACACAATTCTCTGTCGAATCAATATTTTATATCCCTGAAAACAAAACGTTTAAACCTTTTCAGTAAAAGCCCGCCTGCTTTTTTGAAAAGCCCGCCTGCTTTTTTATAATGATCCCTGATTTTGTTTTATCAGGTATTCAATACGGTATTCATAAAACAAAAAAAGGCTGTTCCGTGCGGAGCAGCCTTTTCTGATGAAATAAAAAACCCTTTATTTTCAGTCTTTAAAATAACGGTTATACAAACCTTCAAAACCTTTGCCATGACGGGCTTCGTCCTTACACATTTCGTGCACGGTGTCGTGAATGGCGTCCAGATTTTGCTGTTTGGCCAGCGTAGCGATGCGTTTTTTGTCTTCGCAGGCTCCGGCTTCCGCTTCCATGCGTTTTTTGAGATTGGTTTTGGTATCCCAAACCATTTCGCCGATAAGTTCGGCAAAACGTGCAGCATGGTCTGCTTCTTCGTAGGCATAGCGTTTAAAGGCTTCCGCCACTTCGGGGTAACCTTCGCGGTCGGCCTGACGGCTCATGGCGATATACATGCCTACTTCGGTACATTCGCCGGCAAAATGCGCCTGCAAGCCGTCCCAAATAACGGGATCGACGCCTTTTGCCACGCCAAGAACATGTTCATCAACAAACTGCAAAGCGCCGGTTGTTTCGGCTGCAAGTTTAAACTTGTCCTTTGGCTGTTTACATTGAGGGCATTTTTCGGGAGCCTCGTCCCCTTCGTGTATGTATCCACATACTGTACAAATCCACTTTTTTTTCATTTCTGAAACTTTTTAATTAATTATTTTATATTATGATCTTCTAAGTCAATACATTTTCCACACCGCCCGAAATAATACAGATGACAGCCGGTGATGAGCAACTTCATAGAATTAACAATCTCCACATTAAAATGTTTGATTGGAATATCAAACAGACTGCCGCATTCGGTACATTTGAAATGTGCATGTTCCGAAATATCGGCGTCGTAGTGCACATTTCGCTCGTCGATACGGAGCATTTGAATCAGCCCCTTGTCCACAAACAGTTTCAGCGTGTTGTAGATTGTTGCCTTCGACAGGGGCGGCACGTTCATACACAATCCGTTGAATATTTGCTCGACGGTCGGATGAATCCGATGCTCGATTAAATATTCCATAACGGCAACCCGCTGTATCGACGGTTTTATACCTGTCCGATGCAGTTTCATTATTATGTCATTTTTAATGTTCATGGTTATACATGCCTTACACATTTATATTTTGTGCAAAGATGAACATTTTTTTTCGATTTTGAACAATATTTTTTTTCGATTGTTGGATATTGTTTATTTTAAACGGAATACAAATCAAAATAATTTGCTTTGCGCAGTGTCAATTCCTGAAAATAACGGAACGCTGTCGATTATTTTGACGGTTTTTCGTTATGTTTTTTTCGTCTTTTTTTGCTGTTTGAGGAGTATCATTTCAGGATGATTTAAATGATTTTTGTGAGTGTTTGCGGCGCAGTTGTGCATCGCAATGCAGAGACGTTGCATGCAACGTCTCTGCGGCGGCCGGCTAAATCTTTTTTTCAACCGATTACAAAAATAGATACTCAATCTTTTTTCAACCGGAAATTTGGCAAAAAACCATCCGGCAAACCTTGTGCGGAGACTGATTTCGGAGGCTGCGGCAATATTTTTTTCAATCGAAATGCAGGTCTAAACCACTGAATATAACGAAGGTCAAAACCGGATGAACACAAAATGAAAAAAAATATTTGTGCGAAATAAAAAAAAGCATTACGTTTGCGGCGTCAAATGCGGAAGTAGCTCAGTTGGTAGAGCACAACCTTGCCAAGGTTGGGGTCGCGAGTTCGAATCTCGTTTTCCGCTCAAGGATTTTTGAATGGATAAGCAGCACGCGGAAGTAGCTCAGTTGGTAGAGCACAACCTTGCCAAGGTTGGGGTCGCGAGTTCGAATCTCGTCTTCCGCTCTTTATCGCAATTTTACATACAGTCTTTCCGAATTTGCCTGATGTGAAATTTATTGTATTGATTGTTATGAAACAAAACAGGATTGACAATTCTTACCTCTTTCAGGTAAATTTAAAAGGAATGATTGAACTTCTTTCCGAACATATATACAGCTCGCCCAACGTCTTTGTGAGAGAACTGCTGCAAAACTGTATCGACGCAATTACCTCACGCAGAACCATCGACGCATCCTTTGCCGGCGAAATCAACATATATGCAGAACCCCGCCGTATTGTATTTGAAGATAACGGAATAGGGCTGTCGGAAGACGAAATCCACAATTTTCTCTCGGTTATAGGGCAAAGCTCGAAACGCGATAATGTTTTTGAAAAAGACTATATCGGCAAATTCGGTATCGGGCTGCTCTCCTGCTTTGTGGTGAGCAACGAAATAAAAGTCGAAACCTGTTCGCTCATCAAGCAGCAGGCGCTCTGCTGGAAAGGCAAAGCCGACGGAACATATACCATCGAAACCTTTGACGCCCAACCCTTTGCCGGCACGCGCGTGATACTGACGCCAAAAAAAGAATGGGAACTGCTGTTCGACGAAGACGAACTGACAAAGAATATTCTGCACTTCGGAAGCGCCCTGCCCGTTACAATCAACCTGATTAAAGCCGACAGCAAAAAAACCTTGGTCGACGGCGCTCTCCCGCCCGCCTGGCTCAACAGCGCCGGCAGCAAGGATGAACTGCTCGAATATGGGCGTGAAACGTTTAATATCAATTTTTTGGATGCGTTCCGACTGAGCGCCCAAACAGGCGAAATTGTTGGCGCAGCATTCATCATGCCGTACAAAATACAGTTTACCGGCGCAAAAGAACACAAAATATATCTAAAAAAAATGTTTCTCTGCGACAATGCCGGCAACCTTTTCCCCGAATGGGCGTCGTTTGTGAAATGCATCATCAACACAAACTCGTTGAAACCCACAGCATCGCGCGAATCGCTGATGGACAACAACGAACTGAAAACAGCAAAACGCGAACTGAATACCGTTTTCAAGGAATACCTTCGCTCACTGTCGCTTACCGATATATCCGTTCTCGAAAAAATCATCAGCATACACCATATATATATTAAAGCGCTTGCCGCAGAAGATACCGAACTGCTGCAACTGTTTGCCGATTACATCCCTTTTGAAACCAACAAAGGCGTAATAACCTTTAAATCACTGCGAACATACAACAGCGAAATATTTTACACCCCTTCGATGGACGATTTTCGACAGATACGCCGCATTGCCGGCTCGCAGGGACATACGGTGATAAATGCCGCCTATAGTTTTGAAACAGAGCTGATAAAGAAAATGACCGTCGTGTTTCCCGAAATCACAATCAGCAAAATATCGCCACAGGATATTCTGTCGAACTTTGGCGAAACAGTTACCGACGATGAACAGTTTGCCGAATTTGCCAAACGTGCAGATAAAATACTGATAAACAACTATTGCAAAGCCCAAATCAAAAGGTTTGAGCCGCAGGACACGCCCGCAATCTATGTTGCCAGCGATGATGCGCTGAATAACAAAAACATTCAAAATCTTGCCTCATCGTCGAACCCTTTTGCAAAAACTCTTACAGGAATAAAAAAGAAGGAGGATTCGACGCCAACTCTCTGCTTTAATCGCGATAATTCGCTGGTGAACGACCTGCTTGACCTTGCCGACGATACTATGTTTGAGGCGGTTATCAACATACTCTACATCCAGTCGCTGATGCTGGGCAACTATCCCGTCAATAAAAAGGAAATGACCCTGTTCAACGACTCGATCTACAAACTGCTGATAATGGGATTGAATAATTTCTCACAAAAAATTGCATTCTGACGGAATTTTGCGGATTTTTTGACCTCGCAAAGGCGAAAATCTGACAGGCAGAACAGGAAAAATGAAAAAAATGATTTTTTTTTATTCATCGATATAAGTCTGATAATAAAGTGTTCACAACATAATTAGAGATGAAGAACACAAAAAATGTTCAAAATATTTTGCAGACTGAAAATTTTGTATTACTTTTGCACCGCGAAATAAGCAACCTCTTACAGCATTAAGGCTTGGTAATGTTGCATTTAAAATGTATTTTAGATATGGACTTGATAAAAATAGCAGAACAGGCGTTCATAAAGGAAGAAAAAAAGTATCCCGAGTTCAGAGCGGGTGATACGATTACCGTTACTTACCGAATTGTTGAAGGAAGTAAGGAAAGAGCGCAGAAATTCAAAGGCGTTGTCATTCAACGTAAAGGCAGTGGTAACACACAGACTTTTACGGTCAGAAAAATGTCCGACAATGTGGGAGTAGAAAGGATTTTCCCCTTAAACTCGCCATTCATTCAGTCGATTGAACTGAACAAAGCAGGTAAAGTGCGCAGAGCAAGAATATATTACATGCGTAAACTTACCGGTAAAAAAGCGCGTATTAAAGAACGCAGAATAATTACAAAGTAATTAATTACCTTGTAATTACCGATAAAAGGCTTCGTAGCTTAACTGATAGAGCATCTGACTACGGATCAGAAGGTTGGGGGTTTGAATCCCTCCGAAGTCACTTTTTGTAATTAGTGTCCGTCCGAAAACTCCTAAAAATTCACATTGGAGACATATTTCGAGAAAAAATCACAGGCATCCTTATCGGATATTTTGCGTTTTTCGACAAAAAAAATCGCTTGTTGGCGAAAAACAATGTAAAATTATCTAAATCTTTTTTTATAATAATATTCTAATAAATTTTTTTTCATAGCACCTCAAAAAAAGATTTAGCCTTTAAATCAAAAAATTTGTTTGTTCGGGATTTTGATATAAATTTGCACACTTAATTATATTTGATAATGACAGATAAGTTGCTGAAAGACTTCAAACCAGGGGAAAAAGGACGGGTCAAAAAACTCACTGTATTGGGTCCTTTGCGCCGACGATTGCTGGATATGGGCATCACGCCCGGAACAGAAATCGTCTTTAAAAAAACTGCCCCTTTGGGCGACCCGCTCGAACTTTTGCTGCGCGGATACAAACTTGCTGTCCGAAAAGACGAAGCCGCCGCAGTATTAATGGAAATCGACTGATTTTATGACAAATAATTGAACATTATAAATTTAACTGATGATGAAATTTGTACTTGCAGGAAATCCCAACAGCGGAAAAACAACACTCTTCAACGCCCTGACAGGCAACAGCGCCCGCGTGGGCAACTGGCCCGGCGTAACGGTCGATAAAAAAGAAGGTATCTACCGGCTTCAAACCGGCAATACGGCGGAAAAAATCAGTATCGTCGATTTGCCCGGAATTTATTCCCTCTCGCCATACACTCCCGAAGAAGTTGTGGCGCGTCAGTTTATTATGGACGAAAAACCCGACCTGATAATCAACATTGTGGACAGCACCAATCTCGAAAGAAACCTGTATCTGACAACCCAGTTGCTCGAAACAGATATTCCTGTGGTTGTGGCGCTTAATATGATGGACGTTATCGAACGCGAAGGCTCGAAAATCGATGTCGGCATTCTCGCCCTCAAACTGCAAGTACCGGTTGTGCCTGTCAGCGCATTGAAATCCAGCAACGTCCACCTGCTTATGCAACGCTGCGCCGAATGCGCCAAAAATCCACGTCGCGGATCTTCGATTTTGCAGGAAACACAACTCGGCAATCGCTATCAACAAGCAATGCATCTGGTTGAAAAACACAATATTCCACATCCCGCATTTCATGCCGTCAAACTGCTCGAAAACGATTCAATCGAACTGCTGCACAACACACAACTGTCGGCAAATATTCAGGCGCTGAAACTCGAATACGAAACCGGCGACAAACCCTTCGACTACGAAGCCGAAATTGCCGACCTGCGATACCGCTTTATTACCAGCGAAATAAAGCCTGCCGCCGTGAAATTGCTCGGCAACGGCAGCTTGTCGAAATCCGAAAAAATCGACCGCCTTCTCACGCATCGCTTCTGGGGAATACCGCTTTTTCTCTGCGCCATGTTTGCAATATTTCATCTCGTGTTTGCCGGCGATTTCCTTTATCTTCAACGTTTTGCTCTGCTGGATGAAGGACTGCCCGGCATCGGCGTTTTTTTTCAGGGACTGGTGGAAGACCTCAATTCCCTGCTTTCCGACCATACGGCGCTGCTGCTCGACAATGCCGGCGCAACCGACTGGGCAAAGGGGCTGATTGTGAACGGGCTACTGAACGGCGTCTGTTCCGTGCTCACCTTCCTGCCGCAGATTATGCTACTCTTTTTCTTCCTTTCGCTGCTGGAGGACAGCGGCTACATGTCGCGCATTGCCTTTATTACCGACCGTGCCATGCGACGTTTCGGGCTGTCGGGGAGGGCAATACTGCCAATGCTGATGGGTTTCGGCTGCTCGGTGCCGGCAATGACCGGAACGCGAACACTGGAAAATATCCGCGAAAAACGCCTGACACTGATGCTCATACCCTTTTTCTCGTGCGGAGCAAAAACGGGCGTCTGGACGGTTATCGTCGCCGCATTTTTCCCCCAAAACGCCGAAGCCGTAGTGTTTATGATTTTTCTTATTGGCATTGTGGCAGCATTTTGCGGAGCGCTGATACTCAAAAAAACAGTCTTCGGACGGATGAAACCTAATTTTGTACTTGAACTGCCCGTCTATCGAATGCCGCGCATGAAAAACACTGTCCGTCAGTTGTGGCACAAACTCAAAGGCTTTGTGCTGCAAGTAACTACCATCATTGCCGCCTCGACCATTTTGATATGGTTTCTGCAAAATTTCGATTTTCATCTTCGGATGATCAGTCCCGACGAGAGCGCTCGCAGTATTTTGGGCGTGATTGGAAGTTCGATACAGTGGATTTTCGAGCCTCTTGGATTTGCCTCCGGCGCCGACGGCTGGAAACCCGTTGTAGCAATCATTGCCGGACTGATAGCCAAAGAAGCCGTAATTGCCACAATGGGAGTGCTGTATATCCCCTCGTTTGAAAACATGACGGGCAACGACGCCCTGCTCTCGTCGGCGCTGGCAAGCATGGCGGTATTTTCGCCCGTATCGGCGTTCTCGTTCATGGTATTCAATCTCTTAACCATTCCCTGTTTTGCGGCGGTTGCCACCGCATACGCCGAAATGCAAAGCCGGCGCTGGTTCTGTTTTGCAGTCGTTTTCTGGCTGGCTGCCGCATGGCTCACAAGTTTTGCCGTCTATCGCATTGGTTTACTGCTGCATGATACAAACCTGGCAAACATCGTTATATTTCTGCTGGCTCTTGTTATTGTGATACTTGCCTTTACCCGTCGCAAAAACTCCCGCCACAACAATTGCGGAAATTGCGATTGCGGAAATTGCGGAAAATGTTGAAACGAGTACAGAGCGGAGAAAGGTCTCAAAAGTTTTTTTGGCACCAGATGACGCAGATTAGAAGGATTTTCGCAGATTTTCATTTAGAATCTGCGGTCATGTAAAAAGCCTCGTAACCTTTGCGGTAAAATATGACCGACAGTTTCATCCATAATCCGGAATAACTAAATTAGCAATGCCAAACATTCTTCGAATGGCAAGGACAGAAGACTAATCCAAATCTTTCAACTGTCCGAGTTTTTGGTCTTTTGCCGAGAGTATCAGTGCGTTGGCGGGTATTTGCCAGTCTATTGCAAGATCGGGGTCGTTGAAGAGTATTCCCGATTCGTTTTCAGGCGAATAGACATTGTCCACCTTGTACGAAAATATTGTATCATTCTGTAGCACAACAAATCCGTGAGCCATGCCGCGGGGAACAAAAAGTTGATGTTTATTGTCGCCGGTGAGTGTGGCGGAGAAGTGTGCGCCAAAAGTTGGCGAATTGTGGCGGATATCGACAATGACGTCGAGAACAGCGCCGCTTATTACCCTTACAAGTTTAGCCTGAGCATATTCGCCTTTTTGGAAATGCAGTCCGCGCAGCACTCCGCGCGAGGATTTCGATTCGTTATCCTGAATAAAATCGACCTTGCCGATGTGTTTTTCAAACTCGCTTTTCCTGAAACTTTCCAAAAAATAGCCGCGACTGTCGCCATATACTTCCGGCACAATAAGATATGCGCCTTTTATTTGTGTCTCTTCAAATTTCATTTTATCAAAGTTTTCGTTTTATTTCCACTTCTTCGTACGATTCCACAATATCGCCGGTTTTTATATCGTTAAAATTATCAATATTCAAGCCGCATTCGTATCCCGAAAGGACTTCCTTTACATCGTCCTTAAAGCGTTTGAGCGAGCCGAGATAGCCGGTGTAAATCACTATGCCATCGCGGATTATGCGGATTTTCGAATTGCGCGTAATTTTTCCGTCGCGAACTATGCAGCCCGCCACTGTGCCTACTTTGGCTATTTTGAAGATTTCCAGAACTTCAACTGTCGAAGTAATTTCCTCTTTGAGTTCGGGAGCGAGCATGCCTTCGATACCGTCTCTGATTTCGTTAATTGCATCGTAGATAACCGAATAGAGGCGTATTTCGATTTCTTCGCGTTCGGCGAGTTTGCGTGCGCCGGCAGCCGGTCGCACCTGAAAACCAATCACAATGGCGTTGGAGGCGGCGGCAAGCAGCACATCCGATTCGGATATGGCGCCCACTGCTTTGTGTATTATATTGACCTGTACCTCTTCGGTCGAAAGTTTGATGAGCGAATCCGCCAGCGCTTCCATCGAGCCGTCCACGTCGGTTTTGACCACCACATTCAGTTCCTTGAACGAGCCGATGGCAATGCGGCGTCCGATTTCCTCCAGCGTAATATGTTTTCTTGTACGAATATCCTGCATTCTAAGCAGTTGTTCGCGTTTATTTGCTATTTCGCGGGCTTCCTTATCGTCGTTCATCACGTTAAAAGTTTCGCCGGCAGCTGGAGCGCCGTTCAGTCCAAGCATCAGCACGGGGGTCGATGGACCGGCTTTTTCGATGCGGTTGCCGCGTTCGTCGAACATTGCTTTGACCCTTCCCGTATATGTGCCCGACAGCACGGTATCGCCCAAATTCAGCGTTCCGCTTTGCACAAGCAGTGTTGTTACGTAGCCTCTGCCCTTGTCGAGCGAAGATTCGATAACTGTTCCCACCGCTTTTTTGTTCGGATTGGCTTTTAAATCAAGCATTTCGGCTTCGAGAAGCACTTTTTCCAAAAGTTTTTCGACATTCACGCCCTGTTTGGCGGCAATTTCCTGACTTTGATATTTTCCGCCCCATTCTTCGGTCATACAGTTCATGTTTGCAAGTTGTTCGCGGATTTTTTCGGGATTGGCGCCCGCTTTATCTATTTTATTGATTGCAAATATCATAGGAACGCCGGCGGCGGTGGCGTGGTTAATTGCTTCCACCGTTTGCGGCATCACGGCGTCGTCGGCGGCAACGATAATTATTGCCACGTCGGTAATTTTTGCTCCGCGTGCACGCATGGCGGTAAAGGCTTCGTGTCCGGGAGTATCGAGAAACGTAATATGCTGACCACCTTCCAGTTCAACGCTGTATGCGCCGATATGCTGCGTAATTCCGCCGGCTTCGCCGGCTATAACGTTGGTTTTACGGATATTGTCGAGCAGCGAAGTTTTTCCGTGGTCAACGTGTCCCATAACGGTAATGATTGGCGGACGCGACAGCAAATCTTCGTCTCCGTCGATTTCCTCTTCGATACTGTCCTGCAAATCAGCCGTTACAAATTCAACCGCATAACCAAATTCTTCGGCAACAAGCACAAGGGCTTCTGCGTCGAGGCGCTGATTAATCGAGACCATCAGTCCGAGATTCATACAGGCGGCAATAACCTTTGTAACAGGGATATCCATCATTACGGCAAGTTCGTTGACCGTAACAAATTCGGTAACTTTCAGCGTATTTTTTTCGATTTTCTGCTGAGCCTGCTGTTCTATTGCCTTTTGGCTCACGGCGTCCCGTTTTTCGCGCCTATATTTCGAGCTCTTGGTTTTCTGACCTTTGCCGGCAGTCAAACGGGCAAGTGTATCTTTAACTTGACGTTGAACTTCGTTTTCGTCGATTTTGCGAAACGGAGGTCGTTTATTCCTGTCATCGACCCGATTATCTCGCCTGTTATCGACTCTGTTGTCCCGCCTGTTATCGACTCTGTTATCAACCCTGTTATCTCGTCTGTTATCAACCCTGTTGTCTCGCCTGTTATCAACCCGATTATCAACCCGATTGTCCACCCTGTTATCTTTTGGTTTATTTACGGCACTTCCTCTGTTATCTTTCCTGAAATCAGGACGTTTGGGAGCATTTTTATATTTACTTTCGCGGGCTTTAATTGCGTCGGCGACGTTAATTTTGTCCGCTTTTCTTATTCGTTGCCGTTTTTTTCTATCATTGTCTTTGTTTGCATCTTTATCCTTCGACACATCCGGTTTTCTGTTGAACTGGTCGAGGTCGATTTTGCCGATAACATTTGGACCTGCAAGTTGTTCGACCCTTGTTTTGATATGTTCGGGAACAACTTTTACAACCTCTTTTTCTCTGGTTTCCTTCGATTTCTGTTGTTGCTGCTGTTTCGGTTTATTGTCGCCGGCAGGTCGCGGTCTGTTTTGCGACGACTGCTGATTTTGCGACGATTGCTGACCCTGCCTGTTATTTTGATTTTGGTTTGGACGCGACTGTTGCTGTTTGCCGTCTTTCGACCTGTCCCTGTCTCTGTTACGACCTCTGTCTCGTCCCCTGTCTCTGTCCCGACCTCTGTCTCTGTCTCGCCCCCTGTCTCTATTATCATTTTTTTTCCTGACATCTTTATCGAGGTCAATTTTATCAATAATATTAGGCATTTTCAATTCAACCTTCGATTTCAGCGATATTTCATTTTTAGGCATTTGCGCCTCCTGTTTTGACATTTTGGGAGCATTATCAGCAGTTTTTTCCTGTTCAACAGTTTTTTCCTTGTTTTCCGGCTGACGTTCCTTGTTTTCCGGCTGACGTTCCTTGTTTTCCGGCTGACGTTCCTTAGTTTCCGGCTGACGTTCCTTAGTTTCCGGCTGACGTTCTTTGTTTTCCGGCTGACGTTCCTTGTTTTCCGGCTGACGTTCCTTGTTTTCCGGCTGACGTTCCTTGTTTTCCGGCTGACGGTCCTTGTTTTCCGGCTGACGTTCCTTGTTTTCCGGCTGACGTTCCTTGTTTTCCGGCTGACGGTCCTTGCTTTCCGGCTGACGATCTTTGCCCGACAGTTGTTCGTCGGTCAGTTTGCCCACAATTTTTGGACCTGAAATTGGACCTGTGGCAGATTTGATAAAAAATTCCTTTACATCAGGTTTTTCCGGAAGTTCTTTTTTATTGATATCGGACACGGATACTGTGCTAACAACCGGTTTGAAGTTGATTTTTTTTGACGCCTCTTTCAAATCATGTTCCTTGCCAAACTCGGCAGAAATCAGACTATAGGCGTTTTCCGACACCTTTCCATTTGCATTGGCGTCTGCTTTGATTCCTTTTTTGTTCAAAAATTCAACCAGGGTTGTTATCCCTATATTAAACTCTTTCAGTATTTTACTTATTCTAATAGTATCCATTTTCAGGAAAAACCTTTTTTTTACTGGTTATGTTAATCTATTTTTATTCAAATTCCGCCTTGAATATTTTGAGCAGTCTTTCAACTGTTTCCTCTTCAAGGTCTGTTCTGCGAATCAGTTCGTCGGCTGGTATAGCGAGCACATTTTTAGCGGTATCGCAGCCAATGCCTTTGAGAATATCGATAATCCATGTATCAATTTCGTCGGCAAATTCGTCGAGATTTACGTCTTCGACTTCGTCCATCGAATCGCTGTAAACATCTATTTCATAACCCACAAGCAGACTTGCCAGACGAATATTCAGTCCGCCTTTGCCTATTGCCAGCGACACCTCGTTGGGTTTGAGAAAAACATCGGCTCGTCGCGCCTGTTCGTTGATTTTTATTGACGATATTTTTGCCGGATTCAACGCTCTTTGAATCAGCAACTGCTGATTGGTTGTATAATTAATCACGTCGATATTTTCGTTACGCAGTTCGCGTACAATGGAGTGAATACGCGAGCCTTTGACGCCCACGCAAGCGCCAACGGGGTCAATGCGGTCGTCGTAGGATTCGACGGCAAGTTTTGCTCTTTCTCCGGGCGCACGGACTACTTTTTTGATTGTTATCAGCCCGTCAAATATTTCGGGAACTTCCTGTTCAAAAAGGCGTTCGAGAAACACCGGCGACGTTCGCGACAGTATCACCAGCGGATTGTTGCTTCTCATTTCAACCTTCAGAACGATAGCCTTCACCGTGTCGCCTTTGCGAAAATAATCGGTTGGAATTTGTTCGGATCGGGGCAAAATCAGCTCGTTGCCTTCGTCGTCCAAAATCATTGTTTCCTTTTTCCAAGCCTGATATACCTCGCCAACAACGATATTGCCCACGCGCTCCTTGTACTTGTTGAAGACATTGGTTTTTTCGAGGTCGTTAATACGCGCGGCAAGATTTTGACGCAGTGTCAAAATTGCTCTGCGACCAACGGATTTGAGTATGACTTCTTCCGAAACGTCTTCGCCAAGTTCATACGAATCGTCAATTTTTTTTGCGTCTTCGATTGAAATCTGAGTGTTTTTATTCTCAACGTTTTCAACAACAACACGGTTGCGCCAGATTTCAAAATCACCTTTATCAATATTGATAATGATGTTGAAATTTTCGTCTGTGCCATACATTCTTGTCATCATTCCGCGAAACACATCTTCCAGCACGCTCATCATAGTTGGGCGGTCGATGTTTTTCAACTCCTTAAATTCCGAAAAAGTATCAATAAGATCCATAATTCTTTTTATTTATATTTTTACTGACGGTTTTGTCGATTTTATTGAAGCGAGTTCAATTTTTTCGACTTTCCGTATTTTTTTCTTTCTTTTTCGACCCTGTTCCACTTCCATGGTTTCGTATTCCACTTCCAGCGCTTTTTCGTCCTCATCAATAGAAAGCAGAGTCCCCTTCAATTTTTTGCCGCTGTTCAGAACAATATCAACCTCTTTGTTGATATATTTCAGATACTGACGTCTCAGTTTCAGCGGTTCGCTCAGACCGGCGGAATACACATTCAGTTCAAAATCGTCCTCGCCGGCATTTTCGAGAGCGCTGTACACAAACCGGCTGACGTCGGCGCAACAGTCGATATTTATGGCGCTGTCGCTATCCAGAATAATTGACACAATATTTCCGGTTTTTACAGAGATATCGACAACAAACAAGTCGGTATCCTTTATACTTTGCCCTACAATGTCCTGTACTAAATCCCTATCAATCATAACATTTGTAACATTAGAGGGGAGACAAAACCTCCCCTCTTCGCGCTGCAAAGGTAATACTAATAATCGAAACACGAAAATTTGGCGTATTTTTTTGCATTTTATCGAACAATATACGAAAAAATATTCGGTTATGTTGTCATTCCGTTTCCTTGGGCTAAATTTTTTTTTTGAATACCGTATTGTTTACCTGATAAAACAAAATCAGGGATCATTATAAAAAAGCAGGCGGGCTTTTCAAAAAAGCAGGCGAGCTTTTACTGAAAAGGTTTAACCGTTTTGTTTGCAGGGACATAAAATATTGATTCGACAGAGAATTGTGTGGAAACTTTGGTTTTCAATAAATTATTAATACAAACCCCTTATTTCCCCAAGCGCCCTTAGTAGAGCCCTGATACACAAGGCAAATCGCCCTTATTTTCTCAGAGGAAATAATAAGGGCGCAGGGACGCGATTAATAGCATCTCTACTAAGAGATCCTTTGAAAATAAGGGTTCTGTGGATTGTTCACACAATTCACAGTTGAACATTGAGACACTTAGTGCTCTTAAGATTCTTAAGCCCCTGCGACGATGTCTCCGCCGATCGGGAGATTGTGCCGCAAATCATCAATCGTAAATCAAAAAATCGTAAATCGTAAATCATCAATCGTAAATCAAAAAAACTTGCTTACCTTTGCAGCGTTTTTGAAGAATGGTTTTTGACCTTATGTTATTATAAAACTTATTGTTGATATGATACTTGACTGTAAAACCGTTCTTATAATTTATTAGAATATGAATTTAAAATTATCAGCAGAGGTAAACGAAATTATTAATTTCAGCAAGGATGCCGCCCGAAAATTAGGCAATATAAATGTTTCTCCCGACCATTTCTTTTTGGGGATTTTGCGTCATCGCAACAATGCGGCGTTTCAGGTGATGACCGATTTGCAGGTGGATATGGATGGCTGTAGAACTTTGATTGAACAACAATTGTATGCAATTGAGGCGGGTCAGATGCAAAGCGGCGATTTGTATCCAACAAAACCGGCGGAAAAGGTGCTGAAAAAAATGTATCTCGAAGCGCGGTCGATGCAGGAGGTCGAGCCAAAAGCCCTCCACATGCTGCTCTCGATTCTCGACGAAGGCTCTTCGCTGCTTGCCAAACAAATGGCGGACGCCGGCATGGATTATGTGTTTGTGAAAACGCATGTAACGGGCAAACAGATGGAGGTGCACGATTCTACCGATTTCGATGACGATTATGAGGCGGAAGAACCCGAAACGCAACCAAATCGCCCAACAGGGAAAAATGCAGGCACTTCGGCTATCGACAATTTTAGCTCCGACCTCACCAAAGCCGCCGCCGATAACAAACTCGACCCTATTGTGGGACGTGAAAAAGAAATCGAAAGGCTGGCGCAAATCCTCTGTCGCCGCAAAAAAAACAACCCCGTACTGATTGGCGAATCGGGCGTGGGCAAAACCACTATCGTCGAAGGGCTTGCAATAAAAATAGTCAACAAACAGACGCCCCGAATACTGTGGAACAAACGGCTCGTTGCCCTCGACCTTGCCGGAATTGTTGCCGGTACAAAATATCGAGGTCAGTTCGAGGAACGTATCAAGGCTATACTTAACGATTTGCAGAAAAATCCGGATATAATACTTTTTATCGATGAACTGCATACTCTGGTGGGCGCAGGCGGCTCGTCGGGCTCGCTCGACGCGGCAAACATGCTCAAACCTGCTCTGGCTCGCGGTGAATTACAATGTATTGGCACAACTACGCTCGACGAATACCGCGAACATATCGAAAAAGACGGCGCTCTGGAACGCCGTTTCCAGAAAATTATCGTCCACCCGCCCACGCCGGAGGAAACACTCGATATTCTTAATAATATAAAGGACAAGTACGAAGACTATCATTTTGCAATCTATACCCCCGAAGCAATCAAAGCCTGTGTTGCGCTCACCGAACGCTATGTGTCCGACCGCATGTTCCCCGACAAGGCTATTGACGCAATGGACGAAGCCGGCTCGCGTGTTCATCTGGCAAATATCAGCATCCCCGACCATATCCGCCAATTAGAGTCGAAAATTGCCGATATCCGCAGAAATAAACAGAAAGCCGCCGACCTTCAAAATTACGAAAAAGCCGCCGACCTGCGTAATGCCGAAGTTGTTCTTTTACAGGACTTGGAAAAGGCGCAAAAAGAATGGGAACAGGAAATTGAACAAAATCGACAGATTGTGGACGAAGACAAGGTTGCCGAAGTGGTTGCGATGATGACCAACGTCCCCGTGCAGCGCATGGCAAAAAACGAAAGCGAACGCCTCCTTAAAATGCCAGAAGCGCTGAAAGGAAAAATTATCGGTCAGGACGAAGCCGTCGGCAAGGTAACAAAAGCCATTCAGCGCAATCGCGCAGGGCTGAAAGACCCAATGCGACCTATTGGCTCGTTTATTTTTCTCGGACCCACCGGCGTGGGCAAAACTCAACTTGCCAAAGCGCTTAATCAATATATGTTCGAGTCGAACGACAGCATGATACGCATTGATATGAGCGAATATATGGAAAAATTTGCCGTCAGCCGCCTCATTGGTGCGCCTCCGGGGTATGTGGGCTACGAAGAAGGCGGTCAATTGACCGAAAAAGTCCGCCGTCGCCCGTATTCGGTTATTCTGTTCGACGAAATAGAAAAAGCACATCCCGACGTCTTCAATATCCTTCTTCAACTACTTGACGAAGGGCAACTTACCGACGGGTTGGGTCGTAAAATCGATTTTAAAAATACAATCATAATAATGACGTCCAATGTTGGTAGCCGCGAAGTGAAGGAATTCAGTCAGGGAATAGGTTTTGTGTCGGCAATGAACCGCAACGACGCTATTCGCAACAACACTTCGGGCATTATCGACAAAGCCCTCAAACGGCATTTTGCTCCCGAATTTCTGAACAGAATCGACGATATTATCATCTTTAACTCTCTGCAAATGGACGATATATTCAAGATTGTGGATATCGAACTCGCCGCTTTGCTCAAACGCCTTTCCGCCACCGGCTACAGTATTACGATTTCCAACGAGGCAAAAAATTTTGTTGCCCGGCAAGGCTACGACCCTCAGTATGGCGCCCGTCCGCTGAAACGCTCGATACAGAAACATGTAGAAGACAGCCTTGCGGAAGCAATTCTGCGCGACAATGCCGCCGCAGGCGACGCCTTTGTGCTGGACGTGGACGGCGAAGGAAAAACTATCACGGTTAAAACAATAAAAGCGCCAAGTGTGAATGTCGAAAATGCAGCAGTTGAACAAATCAGCCTTCAAAAATAAACAATGAGCGAAATAAAAAAGGTCAAGTCGTGGAAAATATTCCTGCCCGTACTCATCGGCTTGCTGGTGATAGCCTTTATGTTTATCAACGAGTTCAAACCGTCGGCTTTCGACGAAATCAGCATCACCTGGGTCTCGATATTCTGCTTTGCGCTTGCCTTTATCTGCATTTTTATGCGCGATTTGGGCTACGTTATCCGTGTACGTGTACTGTCGGACAATAAACTGAGCTGGCGGCAGGCATTCCGCATCATCATGCTCTGGGAATTTACATCCACAGTAACCCCCGGAGCGCTTGGCGGAACAAGCGTTGCGCTGATGTATGTCCACAAAGAAGGCATCAGTCTGGGCAAAAGTTCGTCGATAGTGATGCTCACCTCGCTGCTCGACGAGCTGTATTTTATAATAATCTTCCCTCTGATGCTGCTGATACTCGGCAGCTCCAAACTGTTTTTCAGCGTCGAAGATTCATCTCTGGAAATAGAAAATCTGTCGAACTGGTCGTATGGACTGTTCTGGCTCACAATCATTGCCTATTCCATAAAATTTGTGTGGGTGCTGTTTCTTATCTACGGGCTGTTTATCAATCCAAAAAACTTTAGTCGGATGATTTATCGCATATTCAAACTGCCCTTTTTGCGACGGTGGAAAAGAAATATTGTGAGGGTGATACGCGATATTGAAAATAATTCGGCGGAACTGAAAACCAAGAAAATATCGTTCTGGGCAAAGGCTCTGGCAAGCACCTTTGTGTCGTGGACAGGGCGTTATCTGGTAGTCAACTGCCTGTTTATGGCATTCTTTGCCGTCCACGACCACCTGATAATCTATGCGCGGCAATTGGTGATGATAATCGTTCTGCTGATTTGCCCCACTCCCGGCGGCAGCGGCTTTGCCGAAATAATGTTCAACGAATATCTGGGCGAATATGTCGATATGGCAGGTCTGGCGGGCTTTTCGATAGTGCTGGCGCTGCTGTGGCGGCTGGTAACATTCTACCCCTACCTGATAATCGGCACGGTGATGATGCCCAAATGGATCAGCGATAATTTTGTGAGCAAATCGACGTCGAAAAAGAAATCGAGGAAAAAATAAGTGGTCAGTGGTTAGTGTTGAAATCGAAAGGAAAAAATAATGAAACAGGAAAACCGGCGGCTGTCAATCAAATCGTGGGCAGCGGAAGACCGCCCACGCGAAAGAATGCTCGAAAAAGGACAGGCTGAACTCTCGAACGCCGAACTGCTGGCAATACTGATTGGTTCGGGAACAAAAAGCCTGAGCGCAGTGGACTTAGCAAAAATTATACTCGAAAATGCCGACAACGATCTCAATAAATTAGGCAAATTTTCTATCCACGATTTGTGCAAAATCAAGGGAATAGGAAAAGCGCGGGCAGTGAGCATTTCCGCCGCCCTCGAACTCGGACGCCGCCGCAGAGAAGCAGAAAAACCGCCCGTCGAAACCATTATCACGCCCAACGATGTTTACGAACTGTTTGCTCCCCGCTTGTCGGAACTCGAATACGAAGAGCTGTGGATGATTTATTTAAGCCCGTCGAAAACGGTGTTAGCCAAAGACTGTATCGGCAAAGGCGGCGTGGACAAAGTTGTCGCCGACATCAAAATGATCACCAGAAATGCGCTCAACAATCTCGCAAGCGCCGTCATTGTTGTCCACAATCACCCCTCCGGCGTAGCCAAACCCAGCAAAGAAGACCTTACTCTGACCACAAAACTCAAAACTGCCTTCAATTATTTCGATATCGAACTGATTGACCATGTAATTATTACTCAAACAACCTATTGCAGCCTCGCAAACGAGGGATTGATTTAGTGATTAGTGATTAGTGATTAATGCCTGCGGCGGCGGATTTGTCTGAACTGTGATTTTAGAGTGATTTATTTGATTGAAAAAAAGATTGACTTGGCAACCGTCCAGCCGCTGCGAAAAGCAAATATCTGCTTTGTCGCAAATCGCCAATATATTATATATGTATCTGTAGCCCGTTTTACATGGCGCCTCTACAACTTGCAGATACGTGTTTTCAACTTGCAGATACGTGTTTTTAACTTGCAGATACGTGTTTTTAACTTGCAGACACGTGTTTTCAACTTGCAGATACGTGTTTTCAACTTGCAGATACGTGTTTTCAACTTGCAGATACGTGTTTTTAACTTGCAGATACGTGTCTTTAACTTGCAGATACGTGTTTTTAACTTGCAGATACGTGTTTTTAACTTGCAGATACGTGTTTTCAACTTGCAAATACGTGTTTTCAACTTGCAAATACGTGTTTTCAACTTGCAAATACGTACTTCTGAACCCTTTGTTGCAGGAATCTTATTATAAAAATGGCAAACAGGAAGGCTGGGAAAAATCGTATCATCTATATTGGTCTAATACTCCTAAAAATCGGTTGGAAAGAATGCAGGAATGGAAAAATAACGAGAAA
>JAITIA010000156.1 GCA_031279695.1 Prevotellaceae bacterium
AAAGGCGCCAGACGAGTTGGAAAATCTACGCTCGCAGAGGATTTTGCTCGACGCGAATATAAATCTTGCCTAAAAATTGATTTTTCCAATGCGTCTGTCGAGGTAAATAATTTATTCAATGATATTTCCGATTTGAATTTCTTTTTCTTTCGACTACAAGCATTTTATAATGTTTCTCTTGAACGGCGACAGTCGGTAATAATTTTTGACGAAATTCAGCTGCAACCCAAAGCGCGACAGGCAATTAAACATCTTGTGAAAGACGGACGATACGATTACATTGAGACGGGCTCATTGCTTTCGATTAAACAAAATGTTCGCAATATTGTGATACCGAGCGAGGAAACACGTATCAATCTGTATCCTATGGATTATGAGGAATTTAGATGGGCGTTAGGGGATGAAAACACCTTAAAAATGTTGCGTACTGCGTTTACGAAAAAAATGCCGCTAAGCGATGCCTTAAATCGTAAATTAATGCGCGATTTTCGCCTCTATATGCTCATTGGCGGGATGCCTCAAGCCGTTTTGGAATATTTGAATACCAATAATTTAAGCATGGTCGATAATGTAAAAAGAAACATACTTGAATTGTATGATGATGATTTTCACAAAATTGACTCGCGAGGCAGAATTTCGCTTCTCTTCAAAGCCATTCCATCGGAATTAAACCGCAACTCATCGCGATATTCGGTAGGCAAGGTGATAGATGGCGCGCGTTTGGATCGAATGTATGAAATGATTGCCGATATGATTGATTCTATGACAGTTAATCTTGCTTATCACGCCAACGACCCTGCCGCCGGTATGGCTTTGCATAAAGATATGAGACGTTACAAATTGTATGCAGGCGACACCGGTTTGTTTGTTACTTTGGCTTTTTTCGATAGGGATTATACCGATAATAAATTGTATCACAAGCTATTGAACGACAAACTGAGCGCCGATTTAGGCTACGTCTATGAAAATGTCATTGCCCAGATGTTTCGAGCAGCAGGCAACGAGCTGTATTACTATACTTTTCCAAAAGAAAATAGCAATCACAGCTACGAAATAGATTTTCTTCTGTCGAGAGAAAATAAAATTTGCCCCGTCGAAGTAAAATCGTCCGGCTATAAAACTCATGCATCGCTTGATGCTTTCAGTCGAAAGTTTTCCTCTCGCGTTCTTCGTCAGTATCTACTATATACCAAAGACTTACGGAAGGAAGGAAATGTTTTGTACTTGCCGGTATATATGGCGGGATTGATATGAGAAATAAAAAATAAATAAACTGTAACAGTACATTCCGTCAGGAATGTATCGTTCGGTAGAAAATGACACGGTTTGCTCTTTCCTGCATCCCTAACGGGATGCGGGCTTGAAAGATATGTATTCTTTCTACCGAGCGACACATCCCGATGGGATGTCTATTTTGCATGAATGTAATCATTTGTATTCTGTCATATATTATTTCGTGTCCGTCCGAAAACTCGGACACACCATTTTTACTCATAAAGATTTGGGGATAGCAGCCATTTTTATACATAAAGATTTGGGGATAGCAGCCATTTTTATACATAGCGTCTGTCCGAAAACTCGGATACACGCAACCGCCGCCCCGTCAGGGACGGAATCACTAATCACTAATCACTAATCACTAATCACTAATCACTAATCACTAAAACCGCGATATATACGTTTCCATATCTTTATCGCCGCGACCGGAGAGGGTGAGGACGGTCAGGTCGTTGGGGCGGAAAGTTTTGTGGCGGAAGACGCCGAGGGCGTGCGCCGATTCCAGCGCCGGAATTATTCCTTCCAGTCGGGTCAGTTCCATGGCGGCGGCGAGGGCTTCGCTGTCGGTTACGGCAAAATATTCGGCGCGTTGGCTAACCGAGAGGTTGGCGTGGAGCGGTCCGATACCCGGATAGTCCAAGCCTGCTGATATGGAGTATGGTTCGGTAATTTGACCGTCGTCGTTTTGCATCACAAAGGTGCAGCTGCCGTGGATTATGCCTTTTTTGCCGAGATGGATTGTTGCGGCTGTTTCGGCGGTATCGACGCCCAGACCTGCGGCTTCGACGCCTACGAGTTTCACCCGGCTGTCGTTCAGATAATGGTAGAAAGTGCCGGCGGCATTGCTGCCTCCGCCCACGCAGGCTATCAGAAAATCGGGATAATCGCGTCCTTCCTGCGCTGTGAGCTGCTGTTTTATTTCGCTGCTGATGATGCTTTGAAAACGGGCAACCATGTCGGGATAGGGATGCGGACCAACAATGGAGCCGATGATATAATGAGTGTCGGACGGGTTGCAGCACCAGTCGCGAATGGCTTCATTGGTAGCGTCTTTGAGTGTTTTGTTACCGCTGTGTACGGGGCGGACTTCGGCGCCAAGCATTTGCATTTTGTGTACGTTGAGCGCTTGTCGGGCGACGTCGGTTGCGCCCATATAGATTACGCATTTCTTGCCGGTGAGAGCGCAGACCGTTGCCGTTGCCACGCCATGCTGACCGGCGCCGGTTTCGGCAATGATGCGGGTTTTGTTCATGCGTTGCGCCAGCAGTATTTGACCCACCGCGTTGTTGATTTTGTGCGAGCCGGTGTGGTTCAGGTCTTCGCGCTTGAGATATATCCGCGTCGAATATTTTTCCGACAAGCGGCTGGCGAAATACAGCGGCGAGGGGCGTCCCACATAATCGCGCATCAGCGAATCAAATTCCTGACGGAAATCGGGGCTATCGATTATTTGGCGATAGTTTGTTTTCAGATTTTCGACGTTGGCATACAGGATTTCGGGGATGTATGCGCCTCCAAATTCGCCATAAAATCCTTCACTGTTTACATTATAATCCATAAAATTAGTGATTAATGATTAGTGATTAATGATTAGTGCCGGCGGCGGACAAGCGACGCAATACAAATCCCGCAGGGACTGCAATTATTTTAAGGGACATGAAATAAATAACTTATAAACTTGCGACTTTTTTACCGCAAGGAGCACAAAGATTACGCAAGGAACGCAAAGCCTTTGCGCCCTTTGCGGTAACCTTTGCGTCCTTTGCGGTAAAAGGTTACCGGCTTTTTTGCCATGAAACAGGAACATCTTATTTATTACATCCCTAAGCAGAGTTTTCACTACAAATCCTGTATTAGCAGTACTTTATAGCCAATTTTGTCGCCGTGTCCGCTGCGGTTAATAAAGCGTCGGCTGCGGGACTTTCCGCTGCCGCAGGCGCTGACCATTAACCATTAATCGATTACTTCTTACTTTTTTACTTCCCAGAGACATCTTTGGGGCGACACTATGCTGCCCGATTCTTTCAGGCTTTTCATGGCTTTGTCCACCTCTTTTCTGTCGAGTCCGGTAAGTTCGACAATTTTGCCCGCGCCAACGGGTTTGCCTGCATTTTTAAATGCGTCCAATACCTTTTCTTCTGTACTCATTGTTGAAAAATTTTTTTAGTTATACATTTGTTTAAGCAACATGCTGTTTGGCGGCGATTTTTTCAATTCTTGCCTGAGCATCCTGCAGGGTTATTTTTACTGTTTTTTTCTTTTTTGATGGCGATTCGTACATCGCATCGACCATTATTGTTTCGAATATCGACCGCAGCCCGCGTGCGCCGAGTTTAAATTCGATAGCCTTATCGACCACATATTCAAGGACGGCGTCTTCAAATTCGAGTTTCATGCCGTCGATTTCAAACAGGCGCTGATACTGTTTGACGATGGCGTTTTTGGGCTCGGTAAGGATTTTGAGCAGAGTGTCTTTTGAGAGAGGCGACAGATATGTCAGCACGGGCAGGCGACCGATTATTTCGGGTATCAGCCCAAAGGAGCGCAAATCGGCGGGCGCCATATATTGGAGGATATTGTCTCTGTCGAACGAATTTTGTTCCTGCAGGGCGCGATAGCCGAGTTTCTGGGTATTCATCCGTCGCGATATTATGCTGTCCATGCCGTTGAATGCGCCTCCGCAGATAAAGAGTATGTTTTTGGTATCGACAACGATATACTGCTGGTCGGGATGTTTTCGTCCGCCTTTTGGGGGGACGTTTACCTGCGAGCCTTCGAGCAGTTTGAGCAGTCCTTGCTGCACGCCTTCGCCCGACACGTCGCGGGTGATAGAGGGATTGTCGCCTTTGCGGGCTATTTTATCGATTTCGTCAATAAAAACTATTCCCCGTTCGGCAAGCGCCACGTCATAGTCGGCAGCCTGCAAGAGGCGCGAGAGAATGCTTTCGACGTCTTCGCCCACATATCCGGCTTCGGTGAGCACGGTGGCATCGACAATGGAAAAGGGGACGTTGAGCATTTTGGCTATGCTGCGGGCGAGCAGAGTTTTGCCCGTTCCGGTGTCGCCTATCATTATCACGTTCGATTTTTCGAGTTCGATATCGGTCAAATCCTGGTCTATTCTTTTGTAGTGATTGTAAACTGCTACAGAGAGGTATTTTTTTGCCTCGTCCTGACCGATTACGTACTGGTCGAGGAAGGTTTTGATGTCTTCCGGTTTAGGCACTTTGGTTTTGGGAATCGGTTTGGTTTTGGCTTTGGCTTGGGGATTAAAATCGAGCCCCATTACGCTCATCGACTCTTCTGCAAGGGTATAGATTTGCATCACGCAGCGGTCGCAGATAAAGGCGTTCATTCCACCAACCAGCATGTTTACCTGGTTTTCGTTAGTGCCGCAAAACGAGCATACTTTTCGTTTGTTATTTGCCATCGTTTGTTTTGTTTTGTTTTTTCATTATTTCGTCTATCATGCGATATTCCAGCGCTTCGTCGGCGCTCATCCAGTAGTCGCGGTCGGAATCCTGTTCGATTTTTTCGGCGGTATTGCCGGTGTGATGTGCCAGAATGCGATAGAGTTCGTTTTTTGTTTTCATTATTTCACGTGCGGTGATTTCGATATCGCTTGCCTGTCCTTCGGCGGCGCCCATTGGCTGATGTATCATTATTTTGGAATGAGGCAGCGCCGAGCGTTTGCCTGCGGCGCCGGCGGCAAGCAGTACGGCGCCCATCGAGGCTGCCATGCCGGTGCATATTGTTGCCACGTCGGGCGAAATTATCTGCATGGTATCGTAGATTCCCAGACCTGCCGACACCGAGCCTCCGGGCGAGTTGAGATATATCTGTATATCCTTGTTCGAGTCCACCGAATCGAGGTAGAGCAACTGTGCCTGAATAATGTTTGCCACCTCGTCGTATATCGGCATTCCCAGAAAGATGATGCGTTCCATCATCAGGCGGGAGAATACGTCGAGCGGCTGAACGTTCAGTTGCCGTTCTTCGAGTATGTAGGGGGTGATTGAGTTTTCAATCATCGATGTATATCCGTGCATTTTGAGGCTGCCGATACCTGCGTGTTTCAATGCATATTTTCTAAAATCGTTCATAAAATTTATTCTTCTGTTTGTGATTCTTCGTAGCGTTTTACTTTTTCTATCATTTCGTCTATCATTTTTTCTGCGGTTTCGTCGTCTGCTTCTTCTAAAGCGACGATTTGTTCCTCGCTCACTCCTGAGGCTTTCAGTCCCGCTCTGTGTTTGGCTTTCAGTTCTGCTATTTTTGCTTCGAATTCTGCTATTCCTGCTTCGGACAGTTCTTCTTCTTCTTCCATTATTGCTTCTTCGAAAGCGGCTATTTGTTCGTCGCTCATTCCCGATGCTTTCATTTCCGCTCTGATTTCGGCTAATTTTGCTTCGTTTTCGGCTAATTTTGCTTCGTTTTCTGCGAGTTCTGCCTCTATTTTGGCGACTTCCACTTCTGCCTCAGCCCTTATTTTTTCCACTTTTTCGCGAACTGCTTTTTCAAATTCCGGATAGGAAGCGTCAATGGTTGTGATGGTGGCTGTTTCTTTGAGCAGTTTTGCCAGCAGCATTTCCTTTGCCTGCGTTTTGAGCATGGCGATTTCGTTTTCGTCGCTCAGCACCATATCTTTGATTTGCTCTACCCCGATATTGTATGCTCTGTAATAGTCGGACAGTTCCGCAATGCGATGCTTCAGTTCAACCAGAAGGTCGTCCTGCGACAGTTCGATATTTGCGCGCGAAAGCAGGGTATCGAGCACAAACTGCCATCTGATAGAGTAAAAATATTCGTTAAACTCTTCATCCGTCACTTCCTGTGGTTCCTGTACGTGCCCATTTTCGTTGCGTTTATTTTTGTTGGCATAATCGATCTGTTTTCTTAGAAAATCTTGGGGCAAATCGATATCTACCGTATCTTCAATATACAATTTAAAATCCATCGCCATCTGGTACAGGGCGACACGTTCATAATAATTGAGTTTGTTGTTGCGCAGATATTCGAGCGCTTCGTCCCGGTTATGAATCTGGTTGGGCGGGGCAATTGTGTCGAAAAATTCCTGATCCGGTTCTGCCGGTATAATTCGTGTTACCGCATCAATGGTGAGAGTCAGACTGTCGGGCAGCGCGTCGTATTCTTCCTGCGACATGTTCAGCATCGAAAGCAGATCGGTTTTGTTGGTAAAAATGTTTTCCAGTTTCACATCAATCCGCACCTCGCTGTTTACCGCGACGTCGAAAAACAGCGATTTATACTGATCATCGACCTTCGAGTACAGAAATGTGATATACCTTTTCTGCTTGTTGTCTGTTTCGGATACTGCTGTTTCAACTGTTTCAACATCACCAACAATTTCTACTGTTTCACCGTTTTCTGCTGTTTCAACATCATCAACTGTTTCTGCTGTTTCAACGTTTTCTGCTGATGCGTTTGCTTCGATTTCAGCGGCAAGAGGTTTGTCGAGTTCAAAAGAAGCATACACAAAATCCTGTTCGCCAATGTTATCGACACGGATAAAAGATCCTGCCTTCCGGAGCATGTAGTTAAGCTCGGTTTCAACCTCATCGTCATCAACAATGATATTGTAGAAAGTCAGTTCGGTATTTTTATCTGTCTGATAGGCGAGTTCGGCAAAAAAACCTGCTTCGAACATAAAGTCCATATTTTTGTTCTCCAGTTTGGCTTCAAGAACAGAGACGTCATTATAATCTTCAAGAGGAAGCACCTGCCCCAACAGAGGTCTGGGATCGTCCTTAAAATAATTTTCCACACTTTCGGCAACCAGCTTGCCCACAATGTCGAAACAGAGACTAAACTCATACTTTTTTTTGATGATCGACATCGGGACGCTGCCCTGACGAAATCCTTTCAACTGTGCGGTCTGTTTTGCTTTTTTCAGTTCTTTTTCAACTGCGGGTCGGTAGTCGCTGTCTGTCAGCTGTACCGTCAAAACAGATTTAAGACCCTCTTTACTTTCTATTATTTCCATGAATAATGTTTAAACCTTATTAAATATGTTTACAAAAAAGGCACGTATTTTAATTTGCCTGTTTTGGTGCGGATAGGGGGACTCGAACCCTCACGCCTTTCGGCACCAGATCCTAAATCTGGCGCGGCTACCAATTACGCCATATCCGCGATTTAAAACGGCGCAAAAGTATAACAATTTTACTTGTTTGCAAAATTTTGATGCAACAGTGCAAAAAAGTCCGTGAAAATCAGACAGAAATCAATCGCTAAAAATGACGCATAAACCCGATTTCAACAGCCGCACTGATGAAAATGCGGGAAAATCGGAGGCAAAATTTCTCATTCTATTCTTGCTGCGAAGCCGCCGTTGCGGGCGAGTCGCACATTAATTCTGTCGTCTTTTTTCACTTTTATCGAGCGGATATTATAGTCCATTGCCTGTCCGTTGGCATTTGGTCCGTCCTCAAAAACAAGCATATCGAAGGTTTTTCCTTCGGGGAGAAAATCCAGCGTGAGGTCAATTTCGCGGCGACGTTCGGCATTGTTGGTTATTCCGCCAATCCACCAGCGGTTGTCGCGGCGTTTTGCAACAATGGCATATTGCCCTACTTCGGCGGCAAGAGCGCGGGTTTCGTCCCAAACAACGGGCACGGAAAAGATAAAGTCCGAGCAGTCGGGATTTTCTTCAAAGCGGCGCGGGCTGTCGGCAATCATCTGTAAACCACTCTCGAACATGATAAAATATGCCATCTGATGTACGCGCGTACCAATGGTTGCCCAGTTGTAGCCCCAGCCGGTGCGCAGATGTTCGGGTTGAGTATTCAGCATTGAGCCGGGGGTAAACGACATTGGTCCAACAACATTGCGGATGAACGGCAAATAGATGCTGTTTTCGGGCGTTGTGCCGCCGCCGTATTCCAAGCCGCGAACGCCTTCGTACGACAGGATATTGGGATACTTATATTCCAGTCCTGTTGGTTTGTACGAGCCGTGAAATTCCAGTATCATGCGATATTTTGCTGCTTCGCGCGCCGCCTGTTCGTAGAAATTCACAATCCACTGGTCGCTTCTGTCCATAAAATCGACTTTGAAGCCGGCGACGCCCATTTTCGAGTAATATTCAAACAGATTGTAACTGTCGTCGAGCAAATCGCGCTGTATCGGATGATAAAACATCCACAGAACAATAGCCACATTTTTGCTTTTTCCGTATCGGATAATTTCCGGCAGGTCGAGGTCGGGGACAACTTCGAGCTCGGGCGCGGCGGAATGGTCTTTTGCCCAGGCTGCGTCGATAAGCAGATACGGGATATTGTTTTTGCCGGCAAAGTCGATATAACGTTTGAAAGTTGGCGTGTTAATTCCCTGACGGTAAGTAACTAACGGACCATAATCGGTCGAGCGGTTGATATAATCCCAGAATGCCTGTCCGGGTTTAATCCACGACACATCCTGCAAGGCGCAGGGAGGGGCAAGCCTCGCCGCCATTGGGCTTTCGAGCAGCAGCCGGTCGTTGCCGATAATAAACCATCGCCAGGGGAACGTTCTGTTACCGACGGTTTTGGCGATATAGTCCGCCCGTTCGGTAATCCAGATATTGCCCACCGTATCGACCTCCATTTTCAGCGGCGACGGAGGTAAGGCAGACGAGATACCGTTATCCTTGCCTTTGCCTTTGAAAAACAGGTTGGGATAATCGTTAATATCGGTTTCGGAGAAGAGTATTTTGTCGCCTTTGCGCGTGTCTATCAGCAGCGGCAGGACTGCCATCATCGAATCGGCGGCGTTCCATTCCTTAGAAGAAATGTGCGAATACAGTTCTTCGTAAACGGCGGCAAAGCCACGTGTTTTGCCCGCGTATTGCAGATGCAGCAGATAATCGTCGGGAAACGAGAGATTAACGTCCTCGTGCATCACCTCTATCTCGCCTTTTTTGGCTGTTACAATGCGGTAAGCCACGCCGTCGTCAAAAGCGCGAAACTCAACCGACCAGTTGCCGCTAAAACGCAGTGTCAGAGCATTATAGTGATTTTTGACTGTCGAGAATTTGAACGGCACAGCCGGTTTGACGTCTTCATTGACCGTTGTCCGACTCTGAGCGCTGAGTTTGGGCTTTTTACCCAGCGTTTCGTTGCGCAGTTGCAGCTGCAAATCCTGATTGAACAGCAAGTTCCCGTCGTTGCTTACCGAATAGTTTATTCTGTCCTTTAAATCGACGGACACTTTTATTTTCCCGTTCGGCGACAGCAATTCGATGTTTTTCTGCTGCGCGTCGAGCGATAAACAGCAGAAAAACAACAGTGCAAATGCAAAATACTTAAATGTTTCCATAATATAAAACCTGTTTTTTTTAATTAAAATTCGCCGCAAAAGTAATACATTTTATTGAATATTGACATTAGTGTTTACTGTTTAATGGGCATTGCTAATGAAAAACAGATAACTGTTGTGGTTTAAAATAATGTTGTTGAGATAACTAGTGTCTGTCCGAAAAGTCGGAAAAATGGCTGAGCAATCAAAAGTCCCGCAGGGACTGCACTTTGTTAACCGGTGGCTTTAGCCTGCGGCAGCGCCCCCGCCACGGCTGTTGGGACAA
>JAITIA010000218.1 GCA_031279695.1 Prevotellaceae bacterium
TGTGGAATTGGTCGCACGCCTTTGTAACGGCGGATATTTTGCGCCATTTGCATATAATAATTATCTGTGTATCCGCCCTTCATCGGCTGAACGGTACGATTGAACTCCGCATTGTACTGATCGACAAAATAAAAATTGTTTTCACGTCCCAGAAAACTTGTTGGACCGGGCGCTTCGCTTCCGGGCGCTTTTCCTGCCGCATATTTGCCTGCAATCCACTCATTCCAGTCGTTTATATAAATAAATTGTGGGTCGGATTTGAGAGCTTCGTCCCATCTGTCCTGAAAATAAATTCCATAGTCGGTAGGATTGTCCACCGTTTTGCCCAGCCAAGGCACATACGTTTTTTCGGGCATGTCCCGGTCGTTGCATTTGGGTTGTTTATTATCCCGCGTCCACGATTTTCCAACGATGCTGATAGGATGTTGCGCGGGCGTTACCGCCGCTTCTTCTTTTTTACCTTTATGTTTAGATACCAAATCGTCAGGGTTCATGCTGTGGACTTTTCCGTCGCCCAAATCGTAGCCAAAACTCCAGTTATCCTCTGTTCCAACGAAACGCTCGCCAGCCCATTCGTAATAACCCCACCACATGGTGCGCAGGGTAAAATATTCCTTAACTTCCTTTGTATAATCGCTATACAACTTGCTGGTATAGTCGGGATTACCGTAGTGCGGATTGCGCGGGTCGGTTACGGCGGCAGAATCGTAGTTTGGGTTGGGATGTTGGACGCCGCCGCCATTGGCGTCAACCGAAGGTTTTGCATTGCAGAGCAACAGCGGCTTGCCGTCCCAGTAAAACCAGAGATTTCGCCATTTATTTTGCTTGTAAACTTTTTCGTAAAGGGATTGAACGACGCTAATCACCTGTCCGTTGAACGCCCAGAAACAGAACTGCGGCACTTTATTTCCCTCAGCCTGCATCTGTTGCATCACGGCAAACAGCACTTCCCACTCCGACCAGTAGAGCACGGCGTTGGTAACATCCATCACCAGCACGTCCACGCCGGCGTCCGCCAGCATCGACATGTCCTTACGAATAATATATTCGTCTTTGCTCAAAAAATAACCGTCTTCCGGCTCGCCCCAGTGATAGGAGCCTACTTGCCACAGAGGATGTTTGCCATCAAGTCGGGCTGAGGGGTCTTGCGCCAAAATTTTGGACACGTCGCCCGAATACGGCGATTTGATTTTGAAATTTCCGTCGCCGTGCCAAGTAATATAAAAGATACCAACCACACGTCGCTGGTCGGTTTTCACAGCGCCCGCTTCGGCAAAATCGGGCATGGCGCGCCCCAAAGCGTCGGTGGCAACCCAGGTATCAGGGTAAATGTCGCGGTAATCCGCTTGTTGGGCTTTTATACTGATTACTAAAGTCATAAGCCCTGCTAAAATAAGGTATTGTTTCATCATAAAATTGAAATTAATTTTTATTTATACTGATTTTTATTTTTTACGTCTGATGTATAATTTTTCTTGTTAATCGATAGTTTATTGTTCCCAGATAAACCGATAGTTAAATCGTCGATTGGGAGCGGTATCTCCATTGATACACAGTAAAATAATATTATCCAAATCGGCGGGATTGTCGCTCCATTTAAAATCGAAAACAAACTTTTCTGCCGTCAGTCCGAGCAGGTTTCGGGGGATAGCAATTTCTAATTTGTTTTCGGCATAACGGTAGTCGGTTGTTGCAATTTCCTTCCATGGATTTTTCTTGTTTTTAGGATTATAGCGCATCACAGCGGTTTTGTTTCCGTTGATTTTTTTATTGATAATAAAATCGTAACCGTGCCAGCCGGTGGCGGAATTATTATCTGCGTCGATAAACAGCAACATCCAGTTATTGTCTGTGTGTGAGGTCAGTGGAGTGGCAGTTTCTGCATAAAACAAAATATTTTTACTGTCCACAGCAACTTTGGCTGTCAGAATATCGTTGCGTCCCGAAGTGTTGGAATAGTGTAACCCGCCGTAACCGTTATAGTTACGATGAGCAACGTCGCCTTTTGTATCGCGAAATTCGTCGGCAACGGTCTTCCAATCGTCAAAATTTCCGTCGATAGCAATCTGCTTGAAACCCTTGTGTTGTGGAATTGGTCGCACGCCTTTGTAACGGCGGATATTTTGCGCCATTTGCATGTAATAATTATCTGTGTATCCGCCCTTCATCGGTTGAATGGCACGATTGAACTCTGCATTGTACTGATCGACAAAATAAAAATTGCTTTCACGTCCCAGAAAACTTGTTGGACCGGGACCTTCGCTTCCTGACGCTTTTCCTCCCACAAATTTGTCGGAAATCCACTCGTTCCAATCGTTTATATAAATAAACTGCGGGTCGGATTTGAGAGCTTCGTCCCATCTGTCCTGAAAATAAATCCCATATCCTGAGGGATTGTCCACTATTTTGCCAAGCCATGGCACATACGTTTTTTCGGGCATGTCGTAGTGGTTTAATTTGGGCTGCCCTTTGTCGCGCGTCCACGATTTTCCGACGATGCTGGTGCAGGGATGTTGCGCAGGCGTTACTGTCGCAGCTTCCTTTTTACCTTTATGCAGGGATACTAATTTGTCAGTATCCAAATTGCGGACTCTGTCGTCGTCCAAAGCATAGCCAAAACTCCAGTTATCCTCCGTTCCTATTAAACGTTCGCCCAGCCATTCGTAATGTCCCCACCACATGTTGCGCAGGGTGAAATATTCTTTAACTTCCTTAGTATAATCAAGATAAAACTCTTGAGTATAGTCGGGATTACCGTAGTGCGGATTGCGCGGGTCGGTTACGGCGGCAGCATCGTAATGGTGATTTGGATGCTTGACGCCGCTGACATTGGAATCAACCGAAGGTTTGGCATTGTAGAGCAACAGCGGCTTGTTGTCCCAATAAAACCAGAGATTTCGCCATTTATTTTGTTGATAAATCTTTTCATAAAGATCCTGAACGACGCTAATCACCGGTCCGTTGAACGCCCAGAAACAAAACTGCGGCACTTTATTTCCCTCAGCTTGCATCTGTTGCATCACGGCAAACAGCACTTCCCACTCCGACCAGTAGAGCACGGCATTGGTAACATCCATCACCAGCACGTCCACGCCGGCGTCCGCCAGCATCGACATGTCCTTGCGAATAACATATTCGTCTTTGCTCAGAAAATAACCGTCTTCCGGCTCGCCCCAGTGATACGAACTTTCTTTCCACAGCGGATGTTTGCCATCAAGTCGGGCTGAGGGGTCTTGCGCCAAAATTTTGGACACGTCGCTCGAATATGGCGACCCGAGTTTGAATTTACCGTCGCCGTGCCAAGTGAGATAAAAGATACCAACCACACGTCGCTGGTCGGTTTTCACTGCGCCCGCTTCGGCAAAGTCGGGCATGGCGCGCCCCAGTGCGTCGGTGGCAACCCATGTATCGGGGTAAATATCGCGATAATCCGCTTGTTGGGCTTTTATGCTGATTACTAAAGTCATAAGCCCTGCTAAAATAAGGTATCGTTTCATCATAAAATTGAAATTATTTTTATTGATATTTTTATAGTCGTTCCATTGCATCATCAAAATCCTCGTCATGGTCGATACAATAGACAATAAAATTGTCGGTTTTTGGAATTTTCGTAAATGTTTCGGTTTTTGAGAATTCGACCAGACTTTCTGTAAATAATTCAAGTAAATCGTTTACAAAATTATTCCACGACTGGTAATCATCATCAGGCATTTCGTCAAAAATTTTCTGTAATTCATTTTCGTCAAAAACATCTAAATTTTCAAAACATTGATATTCCCAATCGCCTGTGTTGTATTTCAAATCTTTTATGTCTTCTGCTTTTTGGTAATATTTTGCAGAATCACCTGTTTGATAATGTTTTAATGTGTTTTGAAAAGATTCTTCCGTATTCAAACACAAACCTATTCCTGCATACTCGGCATTACAATCAAATGCGAGGGCATAAAATTTCAAATTGGGATTTTCGTTCAAAAATTTTTCAACCCCTTTTACGGCAAATTCTATTATTTGCTTTTTTAACTTGTCTTTATTAATTTTCATAATATTTAATTTTCAATTTTTTACGTTTGCATTTATATTATTTCGTTAGCCCACAATCTTTCTAAAAACACTTTCCATGGAAGGATTAAAATGCTTCCGGAAAGACGTGGCAGCGGGTCGTTGCTCACCACAATCAATTTTTTCACCTCATATTCTTCTGCAAAAGCCACAAGCCCCTTAAAATGGCGGCTGTCGGCATGTTTGGCGGCTTTTACTTCGATTGCAACTTCGTGATCTCCAAGTATAAAATCAACTTCCAATTGTGTTGTTGTTCGCCAGTACGAAATCAAATATTCCTTGTCGGAATAGCGGCTATGGGCATATATTTCCTGATAAATAAAATGCTCAAAGGCTTTGCCGAAAAGTTCCGATCCCTGTTCTATTTTACCCCTGTTTAACAGATAATTAGCAATTCCAACGTCAAAAAGATAGAATTTTGGAGCATGAACAACTTTGCGTTTTGGCCTTTTTTGAAACGAGGGCAAATAACGTCCGAGCAAAGTGTCTTCTAAAATTTGAAAATACTCTTTTACCGTTGTCGAACTCACACCGCAATCGGAAGCTATGTTAGTGTAATTCACCATTTCGCCGTTTGAAAAAGCAACCGCATTCAAAAAATTTGAAAATTTGCCTGCATTTCTGATTTTGGCTTCCGCCACAATTTCATCACGTAGATAACTGCCAATATATGCGGCAATTAACTTTTTTGGAGTTGAAGAATCGTAATGACGCGGCAAAAGTCCATTATTGATAGCTCTCATCAGGTCGAAATCAGGAATTTCCTGACTTACAAGCGGATATAATTCATAACGTAAGGCTCTGCCTCCCAGTAGATTTACGCCCGCACGAAGGATTTTTCGTGGACTAGAACCGCTTAAAATAAACCTGACATGGTGATTAACAATGAGCCAGTGAACATCGTATAGCATACGTGGCAACAATTGTATTTCATCAATGATTACAGGCGTTTTTTCGGGATTTGCCATAATCGCTTCCCTCAAACTATCGGGGTGTTGCACCAAATTGTTATATACGCCCGAAACAAGCAAATCGAAAAACAGGGCGTCGGGGAACATCGTTTTCAGCAATGTACTTTTGCCTACTTGCCTTGCACCCCAAAAAAAGATGCTTTCATTGCCCGATTCTACAAACAATTGCAGCCTATTATACATAATCTATTCATTTAGTTTTATTTATCATCAATTTTATCAAAGTGCTACTTGAGATTATCATGTAAAATCTCAAGTACTACTTGAAATTATCCATGAAAATCTCAAGTAGCACTTGAAATTTTCATGTAAATTTTCAAGTATAATTTTAAATTTTCCTATAAATTTCCAAGTACCACTTTTAATTATTCTATAAATTTCCAAGTATCACTTTGTATTATTCTATAAATTTCCAAGTATCACTTTTAATTATTCTATAAATTTCCAAGTATCACTTTGTATTATTCTATAAATTTCCAAGTATCACTTTGTATTATCATGTAAATTTCCAAGTATCACTTTGTATTATCATGTAAATTTTCAAGTATCACTTTGGATTATTCTATAAATTTTCAAGTAATACTTGAAAATAACAGATTATAATATTATCATAATTAATACATTAAAATCTGGTAAACAAGCTCAGGTCTTTTATATCGAATTTTTCGATATAAGAACTGCGCATGATGTTTTCTGCGGCGGCATGTTTGAGAAATACTTCAAGTGAATGAGCATATTCCTCGTTTCGTTGAGCATCGTACAAAAGGAGATACGACATTATTATATGTCCAGCCATTTCAACCAAACGGCGGGCGTGGAAATCAATATATTCGGTATCGCCTGTCTGCACCACTTTTGCAACGGTTTCCTCGTATAGTTTTGTCATTTCCACAAGCTGTTTCTGAATATATTCATATTCGGGTTTGCAGTGCATCGACTCGTATTCGCGGATTTTGCCGAGTGCGTAACCGGTTGTAACTCCGCGTATTGCGGCAACAACCTGCAATTGTGATGTTCCTTCGTAAATTGTTGTAATTCGAGCGTCGCGATAGAGGCGTTCAATGGGATAGTCCTTCATAAATCCCGACCCGCCATGTATTTGCAAACTGTCGTATGTGAGCTGGTTCGAATATTCGCTCGACATCAGTTTGAGCAGTGGCGTATAAAAATCGGCGGCTTTTTGCGCGCTTTTCTGTTCTTGACGTTCTTCGGGCATAAGTTTCTGTGTTTCAGCCAAAAATCCGTATGCCTTGTAAAGATCAACATATCGCGAAGTTTCGTAGAGCAGCGAGCGTGTTGCCTGCAATTTTGCTTTCATCAGAGTAAGTATCTCATAAATAGCCGGAAAAGCAATAATTGGTTTTCCAAACTGAATACGTTCGCCGGCATATTTCAGAGCTTCGCGCCAAGCCGCTTCGCAGATGCCTATCGACTGTGCGCCAACGCCTAAACGTGCGCCATTCATCAGCGACATTACATATTTTATCAGTCCCAATTTACGGTCGCCCACAAGTTTTGCCGGCGCATTTGAAAATACAAGTTCGCAAGTTGGCGAGCCTTTGATTCCGAGTTTGTTCTCTATGCGGCGCACTTTTACGCGGTTGTGAGTTTTGTCGTAAACAAAATACGACAATCCGCGTGCGTCCTTTGTGCCTTCTTCCGAGCGGGCAAGAACAAGTTTAATATCGGCGTCCCCGTTGGTAATAAAGCGTTTAACTCCATTCAGCAACCAAACGCCCTGCTTTTCGTCCCACGAGGCTTTAAGCATAACGGCTTGTAAATCACTGCCTGCATCCGGTTCGGTAAGATCCATCGAACAAGTTTCACCGGCAACTACGCGGGGCAAATATTCGTCCTTTATTTCTTTCGACGCAAATTCGTGAATTGTTTCGGCACAATCCTGCAAGCCCCAGATATTGGCAAAACCGGCGTCGGCTCTTGCCACAAGTTCAGCCGCGATAACGTATGGAACCATAGCAAAATTCAGCCCTCCATATTCGCGTGGCAGCGACATTCCGTACAACCCCGCTTGGGTCAGCGCATCGTGATTTTCCTGTGTTCCACGTGCATACTTCACATGTCCGTCAATAACTTCGGGACCTTCGTGATCGACGCTTTCCGCATTTGGCGCAATGATGTTTGCACAAATATCGCCAACAATTTCAAGCGTTTTGTCGTAGCTGTCGAGCGCGTCGTCGGCATCGGCGGGAGCATAGTCATATTTGTCCCTGTCTGCAAAATTTTTTTCTTTCAGTTCGACAATCTTTTTCATCAGCGGATGCTCCAAATGGAACTTCAAATCTGTGTTGTCGGTATAAAAATTAGCCATATTATTTTTATTTTTATATATTTCATATTGTCAAAACTCTGTCCATATCAAAATGTTAAGACATTGGGGACATTGTTTATAAACGGTTGCAAATGTAGTAAAAATTAATTGAATGAGCAAATTTTTTTTGTCTATGTTCGGACGGACACTAAATCGTAAATCAAAAAATCGTAAATCGTAATTGACAACCATTTTCCGTCAAACAATCATCTCAACCATATAAAATCGGGTGATTTTTGTGCATAATATTTCATTATTATAATAATGAAAACAAGGCGATTAGCATTTTTATTGTAATTATTCGCAAAGAATACATATATTTGCGGCTTAAAATCGAACTTGCATTTAATGAAGTATCACGGTTATGGAAAGTTATTGGAAGCAGACGGGCAATGTAAAATGGATTATGGTTTTTAATCTCCTGAAAGGGGTTTTCGACCGGCAAACTGTGCGGATGGCGCTTTTTGTTTGCCTGCTTGGGGCGGGGCAAACGGCGCTGACGGCGCAGACTTTTGTTGCCGTCAACGACAGCGTTGTTACCGGTCCGATGCGCAAAATCAAAATCAATGTAACGCACAACGATACCATTCCTTGCGACGCCTATTCGCTACAAATACTTACCACTGTTGATGCTGCCACTCAGGGGCAGGTGCGACGGCTGTCGAACGACGCCATTGAGTTTATTCCATGCGCAAAGTGCGGAAACACGCAGGTGGTGATTGCCTACCGGCTTGCCTGCGGAACAACGACGGCAACGGCTAATGTGGTGGTGAATGTGGCGCAGTATAACGACCCGCTGAACATTATCCGACGCGACGAAGAGTGTTTCGATGTGGTGAAAAAGGGAAATACCATTGCCTCCGCACTCAAATATGTGGCGGGAAAAGGCTCGAAAAAAAGGCTGCTCGACGGGTTTTCGCTGCCTCTGGTGGGAGATATTAACAACGACGGCAAACCCGAAATTGTTGCCCTTGGGCTGAGTTCGGGAGGCGTTGGCGATTTGCTCGGCGGGCTGGCTGCCGAAGCCCGATACATTGTTATTTTCAATGGTCAAACAGGCGAACAGATTGGGTATTGGGATCTTGGCGCATTCAAACTGCGTTGGGAACCTCGCCACAATTCTATCTCGAAGCTGGCAATAGCCGATTTGGATACGGACGGGCTGGGGGAAATCGTTCTCACATCCACAAACGGAAATATCTACTGCCTGAAACCCAAATACGACAGTCAGGGCAAACCCTCGTCGTTTACCACCGTTTGGAGTCATACTAGCGGCAACAATCGCTTCAAATATCCGATAACAAGTACCGCCGCTACCTCATTTGGCGCTCCCGTGCCTTATATTGCCGACATCAACGCCGACGGAACGCCCGAAGTGATTGTTTACAATAAATTATATGACGGACGGACGGGAGCGCCGGTCTGTACGCTCGAAACTCTGAACCGCTTCGACTATACCACCGCCCAGAATACCAACAGCAATATCCACCGTGATTATGCCTTTGTGGGACGGCGACCCGGAGCAGAGTGGGACGAGGACGCTGTCCCTTGCATGTCGATTGCGGACATCAACAACGACGGTATTCTCGACATTGTGGCCGGAAGCAAGGTCTATCTTATGAAAAACAGTAACGGAACGCCTGCCGTCGATAAAATAATGTACGGACCGCAAACCGTTGTCGCCCAGTGCGGAACGGGGACGAGCACGGTTACAACGCGGGTGAACGACGGATTTACTTCCGTTGCCGATATCGACGGTAACGGGCTGCTCGACGTGGTGGTGATGGCGCCCGCCGAAGATAATCTCGATGAAGACGCACGCCTCCTGCTATATGTGTGGGAACCAATGGCGTCGCCAAACTCCACGCTCAGCTCGCCTGCGCCGGTCAAAGCCGCTCTCTACCTGAGAGCAAAAGCCAATACGGGTACCGTTTCGTACCCTTTTATTGGCGATATCAACGGGCGATACGACAATTTTGCCGGCAACAAAAAACTGCCCGAAATATGTTTCGTGATGGGAACTTTATACACTTCGCACAGCAACACAAGTAAAATTGCCCCGCATCCTCTGTCAAGAAAACTGACAACCGACGCCTCGACAGGCATTATCAACAACAGCGGCTTTGGCGTTGCAAATACATCAAGCAAAAAAGGACATGTGCTGGCTTTTACTTGGCACGCCGACGCTGCAACGCCGCTGGAAAAACGACTGAAACTATCGTGGGTAATGGAACATGTGGACGAATCGGGATGCACGGGGATTACGATGTTCGATTTCGATAACGACGGCGTAAAGGAACTCTGCTATCGCGACGAATTGACACTGCGCATAATATCGCCCGCCGGTAATGCCGCTGCTCAGGAAGATTATCTCGACGTGGGCTATCTGAAAAACAATTCGCCCGGTCCCGTTGTACGACTCTTTCAGGAAGGCGTGCGCTCATATACCGGCTACGAACCGACCGTGATTGCCGACGTCAATATGGATGGCAGCGCCGACCTTGTTACCATTGCCTGCGATTCGGTGTTCAACACGGCAAACAATAAGTCCGTTACCAATTCGGGAGGATACATTTACGTGTTTGAACACAAGTCGGGAACGCCAAAATGGGCGCCATGCCCGCCGGTGTGGAATCAGGCAATCTACTCGCCGCTCCTTATCCACGAAGACCTCACCGTGCCGGTCAAACCACAATCGATGCTCACAAAATATCTCGTTGGACAAGATACCGTTCAACCTTTCAACGGACACTGGATACAGCAACCAATAGTGAAGGAAGACGCCGACTTTGTGCCAATAGCCCGCAAACCCGACGCCGCAATCACTCATATTGCAGTTAAAGTCGAAAGCGCCAGCAGGACAACCGTTACGCTCACTATCTACAACGGCGGAACGGCAAGCATCTCTGCCGCCGCCCCAATATCGTTCCACAACGGAGGCACAACAGGCGCCGCCCTGTCGGCAACAAACTTTATCGGAGTGCAGGACGTCGGCGTCGATATCTTCCCCAAAGAAACAGTCAAAAAAGATTATGTACTCACCGGAAACTTCAACAACTGCCTGATATGGGCGCGGATTCTGGCAAACAACATGACCTTTCCGGCGCTCAACTACGACGATTGCGATATAAGCAGCAATCTGATGGGCGGGGCAAGCTGTCCTTTTCATAACTATACTGCCGACGCCGCCCGCGCCGAACTGTGCAGCGGCAACGATTCGATTCGCATAGTTGCCCGAACAGCATCGACGGCGCTCAATCCCGTTTTTCAGTGGTATCGCAATGATATGAAACTGACGGGCGCAACCGACTCCGTCCACTATGCCAAAGCCACAGGTACGTATAAATGCTATGTCGCCGAAAACGTATGTCGCGGATACTCGTCAGAAACAGTCATTGTACGCTATTCGCCCACCGCGCAGGACGATTATGTTTCGACCTTCATCAATCAGACCATACCGGTAAACGTGCTCGACAACGACCGCAACGCTCTCATTTGCCATCCGGTAATCGACCTGCCCGTACATCCCCGGCATGGCAGCGCACGAGTGTCGGGCGACAGCGTAGTCTATACTCCAAACGTCAATTTCAAAGGCGTGGATTCGCTCACTTACAGCATCTCCCAAAACTTTGCCACCACTCTTGCACAGGTTTATATCCTTGTACATGCACCTTTGGCAAACGACTACACCGCCTGCGCCGGAGCAGAGGCGCAGGCAGGATTTAGACATATTCCCCAAGTTGTATATCAATGGTATCCAACAGAAAACAGTAACATCCGAATACCCTCGTCGAGCGATACCACCATCAACACTGTGAAAAGCGCCTCTCCCGCCTCCGACCAGTTTTGGGCAGAGCCAATATATAGGGGGATGACTACGTTCCCCCGCATCCACGTAAGCATAGCGGCAAGCGACAATTGCGGAAACACCGTCCCCACAGGATGCGCGGCAACGGGAACTCTTCTGTTCAAAGAGGATTTCGGGGGAAACAGGGCGTCGGACAGGGTGAAGCAGGATGTCCCGCTGAGCCGGGTGCAGGGACTGACGTTTCACAACTGGAACGATTTGCACTCTTTTCCCGACAATACCTACGCAGTGTTGAAAACCAACAGAGGCGTCAATTGGGGAAACTGGTACGGAGTTGCCTCCGACCATACCGTGCCAAATAATCCGGCGTATGGCTATTTTATGATGGTCAATGCCGCCGACCGACCGGCGCAACTGTATGAATATAAAACAGACCGGCTGTGCGAAGGCGCTAATCTCTATCTCTCCGCATGGCTGGCAAGCCTGTGCATCAATCCGAAAGCAAACAAGGCAAGCCTCCTGTTCAGCGTCGAGGACACGCTGGGAAACACCATTGCCCGTTACTGCACCGGCAATTTGCCCGACAGCGAAAACGCACAGTGGAAAAACTACGGCTTCCCGTTTACCGTTCCTTACGGACATACTGCCGTGATTGTGAAAATCTACAGCAATACCGTGGGACGCGATGGCAACGATTTTATTTTGGACGATATTGAACTGCGTCTCTGTGTTCCGCCCGTTGCCTGCGCCCGACTCGCAACAGGCGACACGGTGGTGTGCGCCGGCGTACCGGTATCGTTCAGCGGCTCGTATATTGATAATAATACATTTGGGCAAAATTTGATATCGCGCTGGGAACGCAACAGCGCGGGCACGCCGTTTGAGGCTTCCTCGTGGACAACAATACAGGGTACGGAAACAACGTCGAACACCGGCACTATCAGCAGTTCATGCTTGATAGCCGCCGCTGCCGCGGGCGACACGGGCTACTACCGAATGGTGGTTGCCGACGCCGCCAATATCAACAGCCCCAACTGCTGCGCCGCATCGAACATCATCCGCCTGCGCGTGGTGCAGGCGCATGTTCCTCCCGATGTACGGATATTTGTCTGTCCCTCGCCCAATATGCAAATAAATCTCAGCTCATATATCGACACCATGTCATTTGCACACAGCATTCTGTGGCAGCCGGCAAGCGCAGCGCCACCCTTTGTTGCAGGCACCGCCAATACCACAGGCACACTCGAAGCAGGCTCGTGGACGCATCCGCTGACATATACCTATCTGCTGAAAATGACCGCCGGCGTGCTTGGCTCCTATCAGTCGAAAGTATATGTCCACACCGTCGGCAGTTATCACAAGTCGATAACAGTCCATATCTGCAAGGATCTGGACGAGAGTAAAACGGTACAGCTCAACCATATCCTCGGACTGGAAGCCGCAGGCGGCACATGGAATTACCCCAACGACGCGGCAAGTGTATTCCGAAACAATATCACGGAGATAAACACAGGCAACCTTGCCGGCGCAAAAATATTCGATGCCCAAGCCGCCTACTACCAAGCCGACGCCTCGTACAACTACGACGCAACACGAAAACGCTTCGTGTTTGAATACTCCAACGGACAAACAGTCAAGAAAACAGTAACTCTGATAGTGTTTTAGTGATTAGTGATTAGTGCCTGCGGCGGAGGATAAGATGAATCGTCGTCAGAAATTGACCCCCGCTGCTGTAAAAACAGTTTCAACTGGGAATTGTGTGAAAAATACATAGCGCCCTTATTTCCAAAGGCGCTCTTAGTAGAGACGCTCTTAATCACATCCTTACCCCCTTATTATTTTCTCTGAGAAAATAAGGGCGATTTACCTTGGGTATCAGGGCTCTAATAAGGGCGCTTGGGGAAATAAGGGGTTTGTATTGATAATTTATTGAAAACAAAAGTTTCCACACAATTATCTGTTGAACCAATATTTTATATCCCTGAAAACAAAACGTTTAAACCTTTTCAGTAAAAGCCCGCCTGCTTTTTTGAAAAACCCGCCTGCTTTTTTGAAAAGCTCGCCTGCTTTTTTGAAAAGCTCGCCTGATTTTTTGAAAAGCCCGCCTGATTTTTTGAAAAGCCCGCCTGATTTTTTATAATGATCCCTAATTTTGTTTTATTAGGTATTCAATACGGTATTCATAAAGATTAAAATGCTATGATACTAAAACACAACATTATATTGTCAAGATAAACTCCGTTGTATGTCTGAGCAATCCAAACGACTAATGCCTGCGGCAGTGGACAGGCTCATCCACCGCCGCAGGCACTAATCACTAATCACTAATCATTAATCACTATTAATGTTTTATCTTCACTTCGCCGGATTGTCGGATAATTCTGCCGTCGGTTGTAATTCCCTCAACAATAATCGAATATGTTGAAGTAACATCGGCGGTATAAAATTCAAACTGTGCTTTGCCGTCAACAAATTTCACAAAAGGATTCCAGTAAATGGTTGTACGTCGGTCGAAAGCCTTTGTTGGGGCGTCCGGATTGTCGTATTTTGGCGCGTAAAATTCCACATCTTTTTTGTAGCCTTTCGGGAATATTGATTTGATATTGAAACGAATAACGTTTCCTTGCGTAGTTTTTCCCGTTTTGGTCATAATAATAATTGCGCCGCCCGCGCCTCTGCTGCCGAGTATAGCCGCTTCCGCACCTTTCATTATTTCAATCCTTTCGATGTCCATAACAGGCATGTCGTCGATACGAAAGTCTTCCCAGACAATATCGTCCACAATAACTATTGCGGGATTCGACGAGCCCCTGATATGAATATTGTCGCCCGAAAGTGTTATCCCCGATGCTCGTATCAGTATCTGTCTCAGGTCGGTAGATTTTTCGATTTCCTCAATGTTTATCACGGTGTTGGACATCGAGGAATACATTGAACTTCTGCCTTCAACGACAGGTTTTTTGGAGGCTGTTACAACGATTTCTTCCATCACGGTAACGCGCGAGCCGAACTCGTCGGTATATTTCAAATCCGATTTTTCGATATATTTACGGAACAGGCTGTCGGGCGTAAAATCAGGAACAACAAAGGGGTAGATTGGCGGGAAGGTTTCGGGATCGATAAGGAGTTCGACATATTTTCCGCCTCTTTTATTCAGAGCCTGAATAACATAGAGCGTACTGTCGGGATATTCAAATCCGTTGAAGGCAAATCGTCCGTTTTCGTCGGAGAGAGCCATGTCCAAATGTCCTGCGGGCGAAAAGATTGTAATACTGTTCATTTCGTTCTTTTTGCTACCGACTACGCGCTTCACCGTACCGGAAATTTCCTGACCGGCTTCCATATAGTGTTTCGGTTTTTCGAGCGTATCTTTGAGAACGGCGGGAATATTATATCGTCGCCATCCCTGCGTAAGCATCAGAAAATCGGCGTCATGCACATTTTCGAGATAATGTGCCGGCGATTCGATATAGCCTTTGATTTCGGACGAGAGCAGCAGTTGCGAAAGTATGGTAAACGAGCTGTCGGGCGCAACGTCGTTATTGTCGGTAACCGATACCGAAAATGAGCCTTCGAGCGGAATATTCCCTGTATCAGTAATATTGATGTTTGCCACCACCTTTTCCCGCCTTTTATATTCGGGTTTGTCGGTTGTTAGCGTCGATACGGGCATTTCATTTTTGTTCAGGTTGAAGAACAGTCTTTCGCTCAGCACATTATTGGTTTCGTCGAGCAGCAAAATCTGTATTACGCCGGAGGGTAGCAGCGCTTTTTCAATGGCAATGCTCGGCTGTACAACTTTACTGGAATGGATGGCTACTCCGCGAATATGGACGAGCAAATGCATCGGTCTGTCCACATATTTACTGCCTTTTTGTATGTTGATATACAGTTTGTTTTTGTTTTGCAGGACTTTCAACGCGCAGGCGTCGGGACGTACCTGCGGCAGTTCGTAGCGCTTTTTTACTCCTGTTGAAGAGATGCACTCTGCCCAATATTTTTTTCCTTCTTGGGGGGTGAGATGGAACGAGCCCATTCCGGCGTGCCCCGAGTTGAATGTTCCTATCGAATTATTTTCGTTGTCGAAGACTTCGCCCGTTACTGCTTCCGATACACCCGTCGATTTCAAGGCTTTAAAGCCTATTTTGCAGGGAACGTTATCGACCATATAACCGCCTTCGGGGAAAAACGAAACGTCGAAATCCTGTTCGGGTACGGGAATATATTTTTTGTATTGCCTGCTATTTGCCTCAAATTCAAGATATATTATATGACGTTTATTGCTGGTTATTCCAAAGGAAAACTCCTCGTTGTATTTTTTCATTTTGCCGGTATCGATACGGATATTGAAGTTCTTAACTTCCACTGTTTCATTATCGTAATTACGTATATCCAATTTCAGTTTTCCTTTTTTATTGTTGATAACAAATTCCGGTTCGACGTGAATTGTGGACGAAATTGGGTCGGCGACAAAAATTCTTTTTTCAAAGAAATAATCTTCTCTGTTGCGCATAAAATTTGTGTATGCGCGAATGAGATACGAGCCTTCGGGAAGGTTTTCGGGCAGGTCGATACTGTTATGAAAAACGCTGTCGGTGGAAGGACGGATTTTGTCGCGGGTAATCAGTTCTTCGGCTGGACTTAGGAGTTCAACATAAATATACCGGCTTGGCGAATTGTGCTGATGCAGAAGAGCATCAACCAAATAGGCTCTGTACCACACTTTTTCACCCGAAACATAGGTCGATTTATCGGTATGAAGGTGAATTTTTTCCTGAGGAAAAACCTGTAGTTGTTTCAGGATACTGTTTTCGATTACATCTGTTTCCTGTCCAAAAACAAGAAAGGGAAGAATCAGGCATTGCATTGTAAACAATAATTTCATAACATATTCAATTTTAAAAATAAAATACAAAAGTAATCAAAATTTTTTAATTAGAGTGAAACAATCAATTTTTTTTCTGTATTCTACGAAAAAAAACCGCGTATATATACTCATTTTCATGCCATTAACTTTTTTGTTGAGTTATACATTTTTTTTGAAATACAGGCTGGATAAACGTGATTTTTTCGACATGGATGAACAAATCCGAGATTTTCAAGCGCCAAAAACGATGTGTGTTTCTCCGTATTTCTCTGTGAAACCTCCGTGTTTCTCTGTGAAACCTCCGTGTTTCTCTGTGAAATAATTTCACGGAGAAACACAGAGAAACACAGAGAAACACAGAGTTGAGGGCTGCACAATTCGTAATTCATAATTTTTAATTCATAATTCAAACACTTCAATCTCAATCAGTCTCGTATCGCCGTGGGTTACGAGGCGGACGCGGTTGGTGCGGAAGGGGAGAAAATGACCTGTGTATGTGCATTGTGCGTTTTTTGT
>JAITIA010000025.1 GCA_031279695.1 Prevotellaceae bacterium
CGGTAGAAACGGTTGCCAAAGAATTTCCTGCATCCTGTAAGGATGCATCCCTGCGGGATGCAAATGCGTGTGTGTGATGATGTTCTACCGAGCGATGCATCTCTACGAGATGCAAAAACCCGGCCGCCATGCAAACAGCGCAGCCCTCTGCTAAGCACCTTGTATTAACATTATAAGTTCAACCGGGAATTGTGTGGAAAATCCATATAACCCTTATTTTCAAAGGCGCCCTTAGTAGGTACGCGATTAATAGCGTATCTACGCCCTTATTCCCTTATTATTTCCTCTGAGAAAATAAGGGCGATTGACGTTGGGTATCAGGGCTCTACTAAGGGCGCTTGGGGAAATAAGGGGTTTGTATCGATAATTGATTGAAAACAAAAGTTTCCACACAATTCCCAGTATAACCATCTTTTTTATGACTATCGTATTGTTTACCTAAGTGATGCAAAATAAACAATTTATAAACTTGCAATATACGGATAAAATATTTACCGCAAGGAACGCAAAGATTTCGCAAGGAACGCAAAGGCTTTGCGCCCTTTGCGTAACCTTTGCGCCCTTTGCGGTAAAATATCACCCGCTTTTTTGCCATGAAACAGGAACATCTTATTTATTTTTCATCCCTAAAAGAATTACGAATTACGAAAAATATGTAAAAGACCTTCGTGTTTCTTCGTGCCTTCTTCGTGAAACTTCGTGTAATAGTATTTTTTTGTTACACGAAGTACCACGAAGGAAATAAAATAAATCAATTTAGGTATCATGTACGATATTCATAATATCATGTACGATATTCATAATATTTTATCAATAGCACCTCAATCTTTTTTTCGATTTTTTTATCCGTTTGTTTCATTTCCGATTTTTGTTGTACATTTGTACGATTTTTCGCAGGTGCGAAATGTGATGTTTAATTAAATGTTATAGACAATTGGAACCTCCGAGTAGTCCGTTTGAACAGACGGAAATTGAGTTGTGGATCAGTCTTTTATCCACCATTTTGCTGGCTGCCGTTTTGTTTGCTCTTGCAGCCGTTTCGGGCGCTGTGGCTGTCGAAAACAGCCATAAAAACCGACCCGAAGAAAGCAAAATTGCCGCCTTCGCTGCCGCCGGTTTGCGTGTGCGGGAAACGCTTTCATTCATTTATTTTATAATATTAATTGCCGCAGTGATGGCTTTTGCCTGCTTTGCAACATTCGGCGAAGCAAATTTTCTTTGCCTCTTCCCGCCTGCAATGCTTTTTTTCTCCCTTTTTACGCTCTTTTTCAAGCATATCGGCGCTCGATTTCCGCAGCGAACGATGTTTTTCTTCGGATTTTTTATCCGGTTTGCAAACTTTCTCTTTACGCCACTCGTTAATCGGGTTTACTGCACGGTCAATCAGGCTGATGAGGCGAACGCCGACACGCCGGCAGCCAACACCGCGCTGCAAAAAACTTCCGATATCGAGGTCAAAGAGATAATCTCGTCGCGGATGGACGTTGCCGCCGTCGATATTGCCACCGGTTTGCCCGATTTGCTCGCATTTATTGTCGAATCGGGATACTCGCGCTTCCCTGTCTATGAACACAATATCGACCACGTCAAAGGCATTCTGCATGTCAAAGACCTTTTGCCTTTTATGCTCGACCGGCAGGCAGATTTCGACTGGCGTACCATTGTCCGACGCGCTCATTTCGTCTCCGAATACAATAAAATCAACGTTCTGCTCGAAGAAATGAAACACAGCAAGGCGCACATTGCCATTGTTGTCGATGAATATGGAACAACAACCGGGATAGTTACTCTGGAAGACATTCTGGAAGAAATTGTCGGCGATATTTTTGACGAATCGGACGTCGAATCGGACGAGAAATTTTTCGTCCGCCATAAAGACGGCTCATATTCTTTCAAAGGACAAACTCTTTTGATGGATTTTTGCCGCGTTATGACGGTCGATCACGAGATTTTCGACAGCACAAAAGGCGATTCCGAAACCCTCGCCGGTTTGTTGCTCGAACACAAGGGCGATTTTCTCGTTGTGGGCGAAACTATTGACTTTGCCGGATTTATCTTTACCGTCGAAAGCGCCGACGACAGACGTATCAAAAGAATTAACGTAATTAAAAAACAGACAGAATGAATAAAACATTAATTTTTACCACACTTGCAGCCATTTTTACCTTTGCAGCCTGTAGCCGCTCAGCTGTGCCGAAACCGGTGGGATACCCGCGTTTCGATTTGCCGGCAAAACAGTACCGGATTTTCGACTCGCTTTGTCCCTATTCTTTTGATATTCCGGTTTATGCACAGATGATTCCGAATACGGGCGGCAAATTCTGGTTCGACCTGTATTTTCCTCAGTATGCGGCAACCATCTATCTCAGTTATTTACCCGTTACGGGAAATCTCGACAAATTGCTCGACCATTCGCACCAGTTTGTTTACTTTCACACGGACAAAGCCGACGCTATTGAAGCAAAACTGATTGTCAACGACGGCAGTATCGGGCTTTTGAGCGACATCGGAGGCGACTCGGCCACGCCAATGCAGTTCTTTGTTACCGACTCGGTACGCCATTTTCTGCGCGGCTCGCTCTATTTCTACAGCGTGCCCAATCGCGATTCGCTGCTCCCGCTCATCAACTTCCTGCGCGAAGACATCGAACGACTTATGAATTCCGTAAAGTTCAAATCGCAACATTAAACATCGAAATTGATATGACTGAACTCAGATTTTTTAACATTAAACTCATTCCTGACTATGCCACTCTACTCAATTGAAAGGGTCGACGGCGACGGTTTCCTTGCCTTGTGGGAAATTACGGAAACCCTTGATGAACTGATTGGTCTCAGCATCATTCCCGACGATGAAATGGAAAATATTCTCCGTTATTCGAGCCGGCAACGACAAATCGAACAGCTCGCCGTCCGTTTGCTGCTCAACAAATGCTTTACAAAAAAGCAATATTTGGGTTACGAAGAGAACAACCGTCCCTATCTGAAAAATTATCCGGGCGATATCAGCATTTCGCACACCAACCGTTTCGTTGGTATCGTTGTACACGGCAACAAATATGTAGGTATCGATATCGAAGGTCGTTCGCGCAACTTTTTTCCCGTCGAAAACCGCGTTATTACCGATTATGAGCAAAGCTATCTCTCAGACCGTTATCGCGACGACCAGCTTTGTGTCATCTGGTGCGCCAAAGAAGCAATATATAAGGCAATGCACGAGCAGAAAGTCGAATTTAACCGTCAGATGGAGATAAAACGCTTTATCCCCCGCCGCGAAGGTCGCCTCGAAGCACGTTTTATCGATAATCAATACGAAGACCAGAATCTGAAACTCTTTTATCGTATGCTTAATGACGACTACGCCATGGCCTGGGTGCTGAGAGATTGATTTTTTGATTGACGATTTTTTGATTGACGATTTTTTTGATTGACGATTGTAGAGACGCAAAATTTTGCGTCTCTACGGCGTTTATACGGCATTTATGCGGGGGTGTGTCAAAACAACAATTGACGTTTTGATAACTTTTGCGCCGACTTATCAAAACAACAATTGCAGATTTTGTTGTTTTGATAACTGTTGTATTTTGCCTTTGCCTACTTTTGCACGAAATTTTTTTGATTGTACAAATGACACAGGTTAAACAGATGATTATTGGCATTGGCACACGGATGACACAGATGTTATGGATTGGCGCAGATTTTTTTATCTGCAATCATCCTTTAAATCTGCGTCTCCTCAACAAAAAACACAACCCCGCCGCCGGCGCAAACCTCCTTCGCGAGGACGCACGCCGTGGAGACGCACGCCGTGCGTCTCTACAAACCGCAACCCGTCTGAACCACGATTTTCACAGGATTTTCGGGATTAATAGGATTATGTTCGCCGAGGCAATCAATCCTGCCAATTGTCTGAACTGTGATTTTCGGATGATTAAAATGATTCTTATGATTTCAGCGGCAACACAAACCAATCACATAAATCAATCAAATCACCATAAAATCACAGTTCAGACAATGGACGGCGCAATCATCCGCCCCACAAACACATTCGTCGGCGTAGGGGCGTTGCGCGCAATCCTTTGTTAATGTAATTAACTGTTACACAGAGATAACGAAAAACGTTATTCAGAACGCCCCTACATCGGCGCAAACAATACGACGCAATCGATAATTTCAATGTCATTAATGACCTTAATGGCAACGCACAACGTGCCGCCACCAATCACATAAATCACCCAAATCACCATAAAATCACGGTTCAGACAACGGATGACGCAGACAAAAAAAATCTGCCCTCCCTTAAATCGCGTCTCTATCCCCAAATCAGAAAATTAAATCACCCTAAAATCATATCAATATGAATAGAAATATAATTTCACAGGAACATCCCGCACGTCGTAGAGACGTTGCATGCAACGTCTCTACATGCAACGTCTCTACATGCAACGTCTCTACATGCAACGTCTCTACGACGGAAAACAAACTCAAAAACATTTTTATAATATTAGCGGCAACTTTTCTTATTATTGCCTGCTCAAAAAATACACCGCCCGACAATCAGGAGTTCGAGCGGCTTTTGAATTTGCCATACCCTGCACTGATGGATTCTTTGCATAACATCCAGAGTGAGTTGGATAGACTTTACCGCAATGAGCATTTCTCCCAAAGCGTTTATCATTATTACTACGATTATTATAATAATTTAATTGATTTTGCCGAAAAAAAAGGAGACAGGCGTTTAGTGGCGGCGGCAACTTTTAAGCGTGCATTAATCGACGAGAGCACATTCAAAAACTATGAAGAATTTATCGACTAT
>JAITIA010000035.1 GCA_031279695.1 Prevotellaceae bacterium
CAACTTACGCAAACCGTTTATGCCGACAAAACCACCGGCAAAAGCAGCGTAAACATCACTACCACCGGCGCGTGGACTTCGTCCATTGCCGAAGCGCCGGCAACCAGAGCCGCCGCGCCGACGTGGATTACCATTTCGCCATCAAGCGGCAATGCAGCAGGCGCTTACGCCATTGCTATCACGCTTGAGCCAAACTACTCGGGCGCCGACCGCTCGGCGGTTATCACCATCTCGTGCGCAGGGCAGCAAATTGTTATCAACCTTACGCAAACATCAAAAAAAGAAGATGGTACAACGCCCGTCGAGCCGTTTATCGTTACGGGTAGCATTGTCGATATTCCCGACACTGTAACCGTTACCCATATCAAACTAATGGGCGATGATAGAGAGGGCGATGATGAAGTATTGGCTACCGCGCCATATCAAAATGGCAGTTTTACAATGACTTTGCCCGCAACCATCGACAACAAGTTTTTGGAAACCTTTGATGATGCGCCGGATGGAGTTACTGTCAGCGCTCCCGACGCAAAGATGTTAGAAGACCTCTCTTTTGATGCATATAATGGTTCCGAATTGTTAGGCGGCACATATTTGGGTACTGATAATGAGAATATAGATGTGCAGTTATTTTATATCGACAGAGATTGTGCGATTACCGGCACTGGGACAGACGAAAGAAATGGTGAGACTGAAACAGCACATTACGAGATGAATTTAAAAGCCGGTTGGAATTGGTTATATGCAATCTTCAATGACGATGGTTCTATGACTCTGACTACTACAAAACCCAATAATGTAACAGTGAAGTGGTTTTGGGGACATTAATTTGAAAAAGAACATGCCATCATGGCAAAATCTTACTGCGCCATATTCCTGACAGGATGTGGCGCAGTTTTTATTAGAAAGTTTTCAATCCGCCTAAAAACCATTGCGTTCAACCCTTCAGCATTCGTTTTGCAAAATCGAGCAGCAGGCGAGTGTCCGTGCCTATTTCGGCAATATCTTTTTCGCTGATATTCTGCATATACGGCTGGCTCACTTCGGGATTTTCGGGAAATATCATGGTATTGGGTACAAATCGACGGCTCAGGATGTGCACCTGTTTCAGAGGCAGGAAAAATACTGCGGGGCTAAAAATGTGATAATACAATAATTGACTCCAATACGAAACGTATGGACCCGCCCCCGGCATCTGGTCTTTGATATTGTTTATCATCTGAACGGCAATAGTTGTATGGGTCGAATTGTTTTCGACCATTCCAAGCATTGTTAGCACTTTTGCCATCAGCGAATTGGACGAAGGAAATGTCCTGTCCACAAAATCCATCATTCGCGGGATTTTGGGGAGAATAGATTTTTCGGAAAAATAAAACATTCCCGACTTTCGGTCAAAAAAATTCTTCATGGCATAGTCGATTATTCCTCTGACTGTGTCGATATGTTTTTTTTCGCCCGTAATTCTGTAAAGACGGATAAAAGCGTTGGCAGTGAGCGCATAATCGTCGAAACAGGCAGGTGTTTTGTTTGCAATTATCCTTATCATGCTGTAGTCGCTGCAAATAAAATTTGCGACGATATTGTCGGCAAGAAGTTTCGACTGTTCCATAATCGCTTCGCAGCCAAGCGCTCGATAAACTTCGCAAAAAGCGCCAAGAACCAGCGAATTCCAGCCGGCAATTTTTTTTGTATCCACAAAAGGCGGCGTGCGTTTGCTGCGCACAGCCAGCAGGCGACTGTTGATTTCACCAATTTTTTCGAGACATCCTTCCAGCGTCATCCCGTAAAGTTCAGCCATTTCTGCGGGAGTTCGATTGATATACAATATATTTTTTTCTGTTTCGGATATTCCGTAATAGTTGGCGGCAAAATTATAGTCGGCTCCAAGTATTTCCTTTGCCTCGCAAGCCTCCCACACATAGTAACTTCCTTCGATATTGCCGGCTTCGGCGTCCACCGAACCGTAGAACAATGTACCGTCGAAAAATGTCTGATTAAGAAAAACAACTGTTTCTTCTATTATCTTTTTATACAGTGGTTTAGGATTATGTCGATAGGCATAACAATAAGCAACAATGAGCATGGCATTGTCGTAGAGCATTTTTTCAAAATGCGGTTTTTTCCAGCACAAATCTTCGGCACAACGGAAAAATCCGCCGCCAATTTGGTCGTAAATTCCGCCCATAGCAATATTGTCGAGAGTTTTTTCCACCTGTTCTATCAGCGAGTTATCGTTCATATAATAACCCGAATAGCCCAAAAACATGAGAGAAAGTGGGAGCGGAAATTTTGGTGAGCCGGTTGTTCCGCCGTTCACCGTATCAAATTTGCGACGCCAGGGCTCAATTATCAGGCTGGCGTCGTGGATGGTTATTTTTTCGATATTTTTTCTTTTTACAACATGGGCAGTTCGCACTATGTCAGTCAATTCCTCGCCCACTTCCACAAGTTTTTCACGGTCGGCGGCGTATGTCTGCTTCAAATCCAGAATTATTTCCTTAAACTGGTCGGGTGAAAAATATGCGCCTCCATAAACCGGCAATCCATTGGGCAACGTGAAGCACGAAACAGGCCAGCCGCTTGAATTACTGATGATTTCAACAGCGCTCATATAGAACATATCAACGTCGGGGCGCTCCTCTCTGTCCACTTTTACACATACATAGTAACTGTTGAGAATCTGCGCAATCGCCTCGTTGTCGAAGCAGTTTCTCGACAGTTCGTGGCACCAGTGGCAGGCAGAAAACCCGCTGCTGATAAACACAAGTTTATTTTCGTCTCTGGCTTTGTCGAACGCCTCCTTACACCATGGAAACCAGTTCACTTTCTGATGCGCATGGCTTCTGAGATAGCTGCTTTGCTCGTTTGCTAATCGGTTATAATTGGTCATGACTTAAAGTGTATTTATTTTTTGTAAAACAATAAAACTGAACGGAAAATTAAATTCCGCGTCGGTCGTATTGTATTTTGTTTCAATTTCTTTCCATTCATTTGTCCGTATTGCCGGAAAAAACCTGTCGGCGTCGGGATATTTGTGATGAACCACTGTGAGATAAATTTTTTCGGCATGTTTCATCGCCTCCCGAAACACCCGTTCGCCTCCGATAGCGAAACAGTTATCCGAAATTGTTGAGGCATATTCAAGAACGTGGTCGAACGCCGGAAACACTGTGCAACCTGCCGGCGGCTGAAAATCGGGACGGCTGCCGAGCACAATATTTGTCCGTTCGGGCAAAGGGCGTCCGATTGATTCAAAAGTACGCCGCCCCATGATTACGGGACTGCCTTGCGTTATTGTCCGGAATCGTTTCAAGTCTTTGGGAATGTGCCACATCAATTTATTATTTTTTCCGATGGCGTTATTTTCATCAATTGCAGCAATAATCGACAACATGTTTCTTTTTCAATTAATACGACAAATAATAATTCCTTTGTTCGATTTCATGCTCATGCAGTAATCGGCTATGGATTCGCGATTTACCACCACTTTGCCAAATTTTTGCGAGGCATGAATAAACGAAACAGCGCCCTTGTTTCGGTAAACAATTCCCAGATGCGAAATATCGAGACCGGCTTTCGATGTTGTAAAAAAAACGAGATCGCCGTTGGCAAGCGTATGTTCCATTTCTCTGATTTTCAGTTTGGGAACACAATAGAACGGAGTTTGCCGAATATCGGCTTCCACCCTTTCGATTGCCTCAATTGCCTGCCGATTTGATTTCAGACAGGGATAACTATCCGAATTTTTTGTCATCCAGCAGAGATTAAAAAATATTTTTTCGCACACCGCGCTGTTTTTCAGTTGATAAAGTATATTTTTTTGCCTGCCCTCCCTAATCCAGTCGGACGCATAATGCAGGCGCGACGCATATCCGTCGATTTTTCCGTTCCGGTATCTTATTTTCGTCAAATTATCGATGTAAGTATCATAATCACAGTTTTTTTCTCTTATTGTCAAATAAAGAGCCACAACGGATTCAACAAAAGTCGAACAATCGAATTCATTCAGATTTACAACCAAATGCTCGCTGCCACAATCTTCGAGCGTTCCCGCCCTGTATGGTTTACCGGTAAAATAAAGCGCAATGTCCACTATGGCAGTGTCTTTACTGCGGATAAGATTTTCGACACATCTGTCAAAAATATCCTTGTCGGCTGTTTGTGCACAAATAAATATCGGCAATAAACAGAATAAATTCGCAATCATTCTTTTAACTATAAACATCTCAATATCCATTCCCCCAAAATCGATTGTACTACGAAAAATGTTTCAAAATGTTTCAAAAAAAATGTCAGATTTGTTGAAAAAAGACAAATTTTTATTCAATAACGATTTGAAATCAAAAGAATTTTTTCCTGCTATGATTATAGCAATGTTTGGTAACGTCTCATTTTCAACTATCCACGTCATGTATGATTATTTTTAATTCTCGGTTTATAATTAAGCCGATTGTTGTTTGATTTGGCTCCCCAGCTAGGACTTGAACCTAGGACCCCATGATTAACAGTCATGTGCTCTAACCAACTGAGCTACTGAGGAGTTTTCTGCAAATGCTCTTGCGATTTGCGAGTGCAAAAGTAGATAAAAAATTTCAATCACCAAAAAAATTTCAAAAAATTTCTGCAAAAAATTTTTCTTATGTGTGTAAATATCCACATTATCAGCGTTTTTCCGATTCGATTTTTTGTAAAAAAATTTTTTCATCAATCCCGTTTTTATACCAAAAATAAGCCTCGCCGGATGAAAAATTTCGAAAAAATTGATGTTTTTGCAAAAAAATTATTGCTCCGGCAGGTGAAAAAACTGCCACACATCGCTGTCGGGCAGTGGGGCGACAATTGTTATCGGAATTTTTTTCACCGGATGAGCAAAAGCAACGGAACGAGCCAAAAGTGAGATACTTGCGTCTTTATTGGGACGGTCGAAGCCATATTTCAGGTCGCCTTTGATTGGCGAACCGATTGCCGCCAACTGCGCCCGTATTTGATGATGCCTGCCGGTAAACAATCGTACATTCAGCAAAGTATATGTATTTATACGTTCAATCACAGTATATTCCAGTCGTGCTTCCTTTGCGTTTTTTTGCGGACGGTCGAAAGCATACGATTTGTTTTGCTGCTCGTTGCGGACGAGATAATGTGTCAGTAAATCATGCTGTTTCGCTGGTTCATGCTTCACCACGGCAAAATAGTTTTTCACGATTTCACCTTTTTGGAACATTTCGTTAAGTCGCGTCAGCGCCTTGTCGGTTTTGGCAAAGAGAGTAACGCCGCCCACCGGTCGGTCGAGTCGATGCACAACACCCAAAAAGACATTTCCGGGCTTGCTATCGCGCTGTTTTATAAAACTTTTCATCAAATCGCTCAGTGGAATATCGCCCGTTTTGTCGCCCTGAACTATTTGCGACGCCTGTTTATTTACTGCAATAATATGATTGTCTTCGTACAGAATATCAGGCACAAAAAAACTTTTTTCACTTTTTTTCACTTTTTTTTCATTTTCGATTAAACCTTTTTAAACATACATCATCCAAGCATACGATTTGGTTTTTCATAGTTTAGTTAGGTTGACAATAAGAAGGTCGGGACTCTCAATCCTGACCTTCTTTTATTTACGTGTTTATTTTTGATTTTCATGCCGGAAAACTAAGCGTTCAGCGAATTTGCCAACTGATTGGCAATCTGATTTATTCCCGTTTTAATTTTATTTTTAAACATTGCCTTCATCATCAAATTAAGTTTAGCGTGCAGCACAATTCTCATTCGAGTATCGTCGGGCGCAAGTTCTTTCAACTGAATCCAGATAAAAAAATTAAAGGGAATTTGCCCGCAGCCGGTGTATTTGATTGTTTTAAAAGGCTCGCGGTCGATAATCTGAATACCAACATCAACTCCTTTGACTTTGAACGAACAGGAATCTCTGTCGCTTCTAAAATCCTCAATATCTTTCATTTGCTCGCCAAATTGGGCGCTGGCAACTGCCTGCGCAAAAAAACTCATATCGGCAAGCAAAGCATAAACATGTTCGGCTCGACGCCTGATTTGTACTGTTTCGCTGATAAATTCATCCATAAAATTCTATATTTTTTTATTTTATTTTTACCATTTAAGTTTTTTCCATGGGCTCTGTTTATCATAAAGTCCGCCCGAAGCGAATGCCATCACATCTTCCCAGCCGCCGTCGTCGTCTCCGCACCACATTGCCCTGCCCAAGAGATAAGAAGTGGCATAATCTTCCCAATTGGTGTAAAGTTTTTTAGCCATATCGGTTACATTATCAATATATTGCCATGCTTCGTCTTCGGAAATATAACCCAACGAAAAGGCTGCTCGGCACACAAAAATAATTCTGCCAAAATCCCAGGCATCGGCGTGAATGTCGAAATCGCCAGCCAGCCACTCCTGTCCATCTTCCAGATTCATAATCTCTTCCAGATTTTGTAAATTTGGCAATACCGCTATCCAGTTTGGCTGATAATTCTCCTCATCCTCGCAATCGTCTTCATTTTCTTCATTTTCTTCTTCATCCTCGCAATCGTCTTCATTTTCATCATCTTCTTCTTCGATTTCTTGGATTTCAATTTCAAACTCTGTGCCGGTGAAGTCAATTTTTTCGGCTTCGGTAAAATCGCCCTGCGCAATGCAAATGTCCAACAAACGATTAAATAAATGTCGGCTGTGTTTTCCATTCATAATGCGTTCAATACAAGCCAGAGCACTGTTTCGGTCAAAAATTCGCCAATTGTTTTGCATCATCTGTTTGAGCGGATAAACAGTGTTGCTGCCGGGTTCCAGACTATCAACATAAAAGCCGTTTTGCTCGCCAATAATCAATCCCAGAGATATGCCAAAATATTGTTGTCCATTCAGGGTATTTCCTTTTGGATTTTTGAGATAAAACTCCTCTTTTTTCTTTTTAAATAATGCCATCGTTTTAATGTTTAATCGTTATTTTTATGTTTTAAAAATATATTCTTTGAAACTATTATTCTATTGATAATTAAATTATAATTAAATTATTTTTAAATTATTTTTAAATTATTTTTAAAATACAAAGGTAATAAAACTTTTTGAAATACAAAGATTGAAGGACTGAATTTTGAAAAACTCGACAGATTCCGGCGTGTCCGGATTGTAATCCACTGCGGTAGCGTATAAATCAAGCACTTGTCGATACAAAACCTTTTCCGACGAGCGAATATCGCGAATACGGTTGAGCAACTCGTACCAATAACTGCCGCCGCCAGCCTGTTTGAGTCGCTCGTCGTCCATCGTAAAACCTTTGATAATGTACTCTTTCAGGCGTTCGGTAGCCCATTGGCGAAATTTTGTGGCGATGTGCGATTTAATGCGATAACCGAGTGAAATTATCAAATCAAGGTTGTAAAACGGCAACTCACGAGAAACCTCGCGATTGTCCTCAATTTGAACTTGTCGGAATTTCCGACAGGTTGTAATTTCTTGTAGTTCACCTTCTTCATAAATATGCTTAATGTGTTCAACAACATTTGTGCGTGAGGATTGAAACAAATCCGCCATTTGTTGCTGTGTGAGCCACAAGTTTTCGTTTTCAAAGCGCACACTGATTTTGGCTGTGCCGTCTTCGGCTTGATAAATCAACATTTCGCTGTCGGTTTTTTGTAAAAAATCGTTTGCCATATTATTTTTCTTTTTATTACACAATTATTATTTGTTATAAAATATATCTGCAAATTCTTTTTTTCGGCGGAAGGTTTGCGAAACCCGTTTTTGTTTGTTTTCTGTCCATTTTTAAAACATTTAATCTATTAATATTTAATTATTTATATATAATTTCCAATTTATAATTGCGATACAAAGATAGTGAAATTTTTTGAAACGCAAACTTTTTTGTTTACCTCATTTGTTTCTGCTAATTGTTTGTTGATAAAACTCGACCGAACCTTTATATTTCTCTGCAAAACTTTTCATTTTGTGGCATTTGGCTTGATTTTCAATATGCACAACTCGTCTTCATTGCACATAACGGGG
>JAITIA010000072.1 GCA_031279695.1 Prevotellaceae bacterium
GTAACGAAAAATCCTGTATTCAAAACTCGTCCTCTTTTTCTGTCTCCGATTAATTGTCTAAAATTCTCCTCTTTTTCTCTTGGTATTGGATACCATTGGTCTTCAGACTCGATTGTAAAGCTGTTCATTTTTTTATAGATTTATTGGATTGATAACTAAAATGCCTGCGTTTTGTGCGTCTACAATTTCTATTTCTTCGTTTTCAAAAACAATAACTTGTTGTGGTAAAATGTATAATTTTGAAATTGCATTTTGAAATTTGTTGATTTTGCGGTTGTCTTCGTAAAACTCTCTGAAAAATAAAGCGTTGAATTTATTAGTTAATCCGTGGTAGTTCAAAACTGCTAATGCTCTTTCCTCACGACAATTTGTAACTAAAACGGTTTTGTTACTTGTGCAATATTTTAAAAGAATTTCTACGATTTTGTTGTTAAGTTGGGTTTCGGGCAGAAAGTCATTGTAATTTTTTTCTTTCTCGCTAACAATCATTTTAAACTCTGTTTCTGTTAGATTTGGAATAGTGTTTTTTAATAAACTGCGATTGAATCGCTGTTTTGGATTGTAAGGAATATTGAAACTTGATTTTTTCACAAGTTCAATGGCTCTCTTGTAAGATAGGAAGTTCGCATAGTTGGTGTCAACTAATGTTCCATCCATATCAAAAAAAAGAATGCTGTCAAATTTAATTTTACTCTCGCCTTTCATTGCTTTTAAGTTTCTTTTTTGCAGCATGTTAAACTCTTGCAAAATGCGCTGCGCTGTTCCCCACTTGCAGTTAACTCGCATATATACGCACCAAAAGTTCCTATATATACCCAAATTGGCGATATATACGCACCTTTCGGAACATTATTGAATCAAAAATCGCTTGACAAAATAAAAACTTATCTCTTTGTTAAACTTCCGCGCAAAACTTTCGGCATTTGTGCTTTGCCGGCAAATTCTTTTTTTTTGGAAATCTTTTTTTTCATAATTTTTTACGATCTAACTATTCAGCCAAGTATCGCGGAAGCGTGGTTCGAGCATGATTCTCACTACGGTATAGAGATCGTCGTCAAATTCGGCTTCTGCCCACTGTATATTTCTGAGAACGGCTTCGGAGCGGGTTGTGCTGAACAAAGTTGTGGCTATTCGCGGATTGCTGACGGAATATTTAATTGCCAACTGTTCAATTGATTTGCCTTGTGCACGACAGAAATCTATTGCTTTACGGCAAAGTTCCTGCAAGCGTTTTGAGGCTGGATGCCAGTCCGGTGCGCCGCGTTCGGTGAGTAAGCCCATCGAAAAAGGCGACGCATTGATTACGCCAATGTTTTTCGACTCAAAATAAGGCAGATAGTCGAGTAAAGAATCATCGTTCAGGCAATAATGACAGAACGAGAGAATGCTTTCGACCGTTCCTGCGGAAACATGATCGATTACATATTGCAGATGACGCAGTGTTAGATTGGTGATTCCCACGTGTTTTACTATGCCTTTGTTGCGCAAATCTACCAATGCTGGCAGTGTTTCATTGCAAACCTGTTCCAAATTGGCAAATTCAATGTCGTGAACATTTATCAGATCGATATAGTCAATATTCAGACGGTCAAGGCTTTCATATACGCTTTCGACGGCTCTTTTGGCGGAATAATCCCACGAGTTTACGCCGTCGCTACCATATCGTCCGACCTTTGTCGAAAGATAATATTTATTGCGGGCAATATCCTTCAATGCTTTTCCCAGCACTGTTTCTGCCTTATAATAACCATAATACGGCGATACATCGATAAAATTTATTCCGTTTTCGACTGCCGTGTGGACGGCTTTGACGCCTTCCGTTTCCTGTAGCGAATGAAATACGCCGCCCAGCGACGAAGCGCCAAAACTGAGCGCCGATACTTTCATTCCTGTTTTTCCTATTTCTCTGTATTCCATGAAATTATTTTTAAAAATTGAACATGTGTGTTGGCTCTGTATCAATTGCTTCTGACGTTAGATGCGAGCCAACTTTTTTATCAAATATAAGTTTCAGTACGTATGCATATTCGCAGGGACGGCTTTTGGGAAATGAAATTTTCAGTCCCTCGTCGGTTTGCGTCCATGTGAGTTTTTCGTTTGAGCCAAGCATTTTAACCTCAGACAGTTTAGCGTCGGCAACGGCATTTTTGTCGAGCGATTTTATCACTACGCCATCGTCGTTCCAGTTCAACACAATGGCATAAAAATTGTTGCCTTTGGTGGTAAAACGCATATCTGCAGCGGTATAGGCTGTTGCGAGGCTATCGGTAAACGAGCCTTCCGTGCCGCCGGTTTCGCCTTCGCCGGCTTTTGCCCAGCAGCGAGAGCCATAAATCGCTTCTCCATTCACTTTCAGCCATTTGCCAATATTGCGCAGCACCGCCGTTTGTTCTTCGGTAATTGTACCGTCGGGGCGTGGTCCGATATTCAGCAGCAAATTACCATTTTTACTGACTATATCAACCATATCGTGAACTATTTGCGCGGGCGTTTTATTTTTTTCGCCTTTAACATAGCACCAGGCTTTAATTCCTACCGACGTATCGGTTTGCCATGGATATTTGCGCATCACGCCCGATTTACCACGTTCAAGATCATTGACTTGAACGTTGTTCGGGTAGCCGTGTTTGGTATTCACAACCACGCCTTTACCCCAGTCGAGCGCACAATTATAATAGTATGCCATAAATTTGTTGAAAGCGTCGGGAATTGTGTTCACCGTCCAGTCGAACCAAAACAATTGCGGCTGATATTTGTCGATAAGTTCGTGTGTATGTTTCAGAAAGTCCTGTTGGGTAAGGCTGTCGTATTTTCCTCCCGAATACATTCCGCGCCTGCCATAGAGCGAGATAGACAAGTCCTGAACATCGGAAGGAAAAGCCATTCCGCCGCTGTAGAACCATGCATTTTCGAGCCTGTGCGACGATAGTCCGAACACCAGACCCTCTTTTTCGGCGGCGGCTTTCAGCAGCCCGACAATATCTTTTTTCGGACCCATTTTCACCGAATTCCATTCATTTAAATCGCTGTTATACATCGAAAAACCATCGTGATGTTCGGCAACCGGAACCACATATTTTGCCCCTGCTTCTTTAAAGAGAGCCATCCACTCGTCGGCATTGAATTTTTCGGCTTTAAACATGGGAATGAAGTCCTTGTAACCGAATTTAGTATGGTCGCCATACGTTGCGATATGATATTTGTATGTGGGCGAGTCTTTTTCGTACATGTGTCGTGGATACCATTCTGTTTCGTATGCTGGTACGGCACAAACGCCCCAATGAATAAAGATGCCGAATTTGGCGTCGATAAACCATTCGGGGAATTGGTAATTTGCCGCCATATTTTCCCAATTGGGTTGAAATATGGCTGTTCCTTTGGGCGACTCCACCGAATTGCAGTCTTTTGATTTTTGTTGGCACGATGCAAGCATAAGAGCCAAAGTGCTGTAAATGATAATTTTTTTCATTCTAAATAAAATATTCTTTTAAGATTATCCGCCGTGTTTCGTCATTTCATCTACGGCTTCGGAGGTCAGATGTTCGCCTACTTTACGGTCGAAAGTAATTTTGAACGAATATGCAAATTCACAGGGTTTTATCTTTGGGCACGAAAGTTGCAAGCCTTCGTCTGTCTGTGTCCACGCAATTTTTTCGTCGGAGCCAAGCATTTTGACGCTCAATATTTTGGCGTCGGCAATGGCATTTTTGTTTAACGACTGTATCAAAGCGCCGTTTTCGTCCCAGTTCAGCATAATGGCGTAGAAGTCATTTCCTTTGGTGGTAAAACGGAGGTCGGCGGCGGTATAAGTCGTTGCGTTAAAGTCGCTCATCGAGCCTTTGGATGATTCGGATGTTCCTTCGCCGAATTTTTTCCAGCAGCGCGTGCCGTAAATTGCTTCACCGTTTATTTTAAGCCATTTACCTATAGACAGCAGCACCGCCGTTTGTTCGTCGGTAATTGAGCCGTCGGAGCGCGGTCCGATATTCAGCAACAGATTTCCGTTTTTGCTGACGATGTCAATCAAATCGTGTACAATTTGTTCAGGCGTTTTATTTTCTTCGCCTTCAATATATCCCCACGATTTTTTACCGATAGAAGTATCGGTTTGCCATGGAAATTTCATCATCTTGCCCGATTTACCGCGTTCCACGTCCCAAACCTGTACATTTGTAGGATAGCCCTGTTTGGTATTGACCACCACGCCTTTACCCCAGTCCACAGCATTATTATAATAATAAGCCATAAATTTGTTGAAAACGTTGGGAATTTTATCCACAGTCCAGTCGAACCAAAACAATTGCGGCTGATATTTGTCGATTAGTTCGTGTGTGTGCGCCAGCCAATCGAGTTGAACGGCTTCGTCGTATTCGGAAGGTTGCCAATATTCTTTTTGCGGCAATCTTCTGCCATACAGCGATATGGTTGTATCCTGCACATCCGAAGGGATTCGCATTCCTCCGTTGAAATACCAGGCATTTTCGAGGCGATGCGACGAAAGTCCGAACACCAGACCTTCTTTTTCGGCGGCGGCTTTCAGCAACCCCACAATGTCCTTTTTGGGTCCCATCTTCACCGCATTCCATTGATTTCTATCGCTGTTGTACATCGCAAAGCCGTCGTGATGTTCGGCAATTGGAACCACATATTTTGCACCGGCAGCCTTGAAGAGAGCCACCCATTCGCCGGCGTCAAATTTTTCGGCTTTAAACATGGGTATAAAATCCTTATAGCCGAATTTTGTTTGTTCGCCATACGTTTGCAGATGATAATCGTAAGTCAGTTTATACGCCCAGCCTGCATCTTTCATATACATGTTTCGCGGATACCAGTCGTTGCCGAATGCCGGCACGGAATAAACGCCCCAGCCTATAAATATGCCAAATTTGGCGTCCATAAACCATTCGGGACAACTGTAATTTGCTGCAATATTTTTCCAGTCGGGCTGAAACACAGCCGTTCCCTTTAACGAAACCACCGAATTATAATCCTTTGAAGGCTTGCACGATACAATCAGCAGCGCCAGTATAAAAAGAGCAACAGTTTTTTTCATGACTTTAGGGCAAAACAGGTGTTCTATTTAGTGGCTTTGCTTGCTATATACTCCTGGTTCAAGCCTTTGAGTACTTCCGAAGTGATATCCATTGACGGATGTCCCGTAAGTACAGCCGAACCGTTAAGTATCAGCGCATACTTTTTTTCCTCGTTGTATTTGTTAATATACTTCATCACCGCGTCGATAACCGTATTGGTAAAAACGTTCTGTTTTTCTGTGAGATCAGCCTGAAGTTTCGGAGCGATTTTGTCTCTCAGTTCCTGTTGGCGCATCATAAGCTGTGCTTCCTCCTCCTGTTCCTGAGAGCGGGTCAGCAGCATTTTTTCGCGTTTTTCCATGTGCTTTTTATAGTCATTTTCAAACGCTTTTACTTTGATGTCAAATTCTGCCTCAAGTTTTTTTGCTTCCTTTTCAAATTCAGCTTTTAAATCGTGATACATGTCATAATTTTGTATAACAGAATCGACTTTAATAAACGCAATATCAGAGATTGGCGTTTTTGTCTGTGCGGAATTTTCGTCTTTTCCCGCGTTGTCCTTTCCGTCGGTTTTGTTGTCAGCGTTGCCGCCGCAGGCTGCAAAAAGCAGTGCAATAATTGCAGTGTTAATAAAACCGAAAACCTTTTTTTTCCTTTGAATATAAATCATAAAATTTTTAAATAATAAATAATTTTTAATAAAATAAATACCTGTTTATCGACTTACAACTGCCAACTGTTCATACAGTTATTATCGCAGCAGACAATCGAAATCAAGGTGCAAATATAGTAAATTTTTTAAACTGCCAGAATTTCTTTTTCTTTTTTGTCGAGAATTGTATCGATTTTCTTGTTATAATTGTCCACAAGTTTTTGGATTTCTGTTTCCGAATCTTTTGCCACATCTTCGGGCAAACCATCCTTTTGCAGTTTTTTGATTGTTTCAATCGCCTCTCTGCGTGTGTTTCTGAGGCTGATACGGGCATTTTCACCTTCGTGTTTTGCCTGTTTCACCAAATCGCGCCGGCGTTCTTCGGTCAGCGGAGGCACATTGATGCGGATTGTTTCGCCGTTGTTTTGAGGCGTAAAGCCCATATTTGCCTGCATAATTGCCTTTTCAACAGAGTGTATCATGCTTTTTTCCCATGGCTGCAGCAGAATTGTGCGCGCGTCGGGCGACGTTACGCTGGCAACCTGCGACAAGGGCGTGGGATTGCCATAGTATTCAACAACAACCTGATTGAAGATTGCCGGATTTGCCTTACCCGCGCGAATGCCGGCAAGACTGGCATCAAGATGCTCAATTGACTTTTGAATTTTGTTTTCTGCGGAACTTAATACTTCCTTCGTTTTGTTTATATCCATATAACGATTTTTGTTTTAATTTATTTATTCGATAACTGTTCCAATTGGCTCACCCGCAACGGCTTTGAGCAGATTGCCCGCTTTGTTCATATCGAAAACCAGAATGGGCAGCGAGTTTTCGCGACACAGGGCAAACGCCGTCAAATCCATGATTTTCAGACCGCGCGTATATGCTTCGTCGAAGCCCAGCCGGTTGTATTTCACGGCATTCGGGTCTTTTTCGGGGTCGGCGGTATAAACTCCGTCCACGCGAGTACCTTTAAGCAGGATATCTGCCTGTAATTCAACGCCTCGAAGGGCTGCCGCAGAATCGGTTGTAAAAAACGGATTGCCCGTACCTCCGGCAATGATTGCTACGTAACCTTCGTCGAGATATTTAATTGCCTTGGCGCTTGAATAGTATTCGCCAATCGGCTCCATGCGTATCGACGTGAGTACTACGGCTTTGAGACCGGCATTTTCCAGCGCCGACTGTATGGCGATGCTGTTGATGGCAGTGGCAAGCATTCCCATGCTGTCGCCCTTGACGCGGTCGAACCCCTTGCCCGTGCCGCTCAATCCTCTGAAAATATTGCCACCGCCAACGACGATTGCCACCTGAACGCCGGCTTTTACAATCTCTGATATGTCGGCAGAATATGCCGCCAAAACTTCCGGAGAGACGCCTCCACCCGAGTTTCCCATCAAAGATTCTCCACTTAATTTTAACAGTATGCGCTGATATTTAAGCATAAAGTTTGTCTATCTTACATTATAAATAATGTGCAAAGGTAAACATTTTTTTTAATTCCAAGAAAAATGAGGTTTTTGGGTTGAAAAAAAGTTTGAGGTACTTTAAGAATTAAGAATTGCCTGCGATGGCGGCAATGCAGAGGCAGAAGCGGAAAGTCCCGCAGGGACTGCACATTAAATTCGATGATTTTCACATTCCGTCCCTGACGGGACGGCGGTTGCGAGGTTGGGCTTGCGTTTTCTACCAACATTCCATCCCTGACGGGACGGGTTGTGGCGCCACAACCTCCCGACCGTCGCACAAACCTCATTCCTACCTAATTCAAAAAAAACAGAAGGCTATAGTTTAAAATAATATTGTTGAAACAAATACTCCGTTAGGAGTTGCATATCAATAGAATATTAATATGCCCCCGCAATATGGAACTCCGTATGGAGTTCCACCGCCTGTGATATTCGGATATTTTTATTGATATGAATGCCCTGACGGGCAAAAAAACAACACAATTGTAAACTACAGCCATTAATTGATGAATATATTCAAAAAACGGATTTGAATATTAATAAAAACAAAACAAGTAAAATAATAGAATTTAAGGGATTATTAAATATGATTTTGGAGAAAAGTATTTCAATAAAA
>JAITIA010000122.1 GCA_031279695.1 Prevotellaceae bacterium
CCGCAGGGACGGAATGTTGGTAGAAAACGCAAGCCCCGCCTCGTAACCACCGTCCCGTAGGGACGGAATGTGGGATTTGTCGATTTTAATGTGCAGTCCCTGCGGGACTTTCCGCCGCAAGCACTGACCGCCGCAGGCAATTTTTCCTTATAAAAAAATTTTTTCATAGCACCTCAAAAAAAGATTTAGCCAATTTTGCTTTCGGTTTGATATTTTCCGAAAAGCAATTATCTTTGCAGCCGTAAATCAATAAAAGATAAGATGGAATATATTAAAAGACATATTGATAAAAGTTTGGAAGAGTGGAAAAATTCCGCCTTGCACAAGCCATTACTGCTGCGCGGCGCTCGGCAAGTGGGCAAATCGTCTTCTGTGCGGGAACTCGGCAAACAGTTTGAGTATTTTCTCGAAATAAATTTCGAGAATAAAGATCACAAAAAAGCGAAAAAAATCTTTGAACACTCGTCTTCGCCAAAAATCATTACCGATGAACTTTATTCAATGTTCGGAATACCGGTTGAGGCAGAGAAAACACTGTTGTTTTTAGACGAAATTCAATCCTGCGTTGATGCGATTTCCGCCTTGCGTTTCTTTTACGAGCAAATGCCCGAACTTCATGTCATTGCCGCAGGGTCGCTTCTGGAATTTGCTTTGGAAGAGTTGCCTTCTTACGGCGTTGGCAGAATTACTTCGCGCTTTATGTATCCGCTCTCGTTTGGCGAATATCTGGGTGCAATAAAAATGGAACGTTTGGCGGAAACGGTGAAAACGGCAAGTCCCAAAAATCCGCTTTCGGAAGCCTTGCATCACACAGCATTAAAACACCTGATCAATCACATTGTTATTGGCGGTATGCCCGAAGTTGTTGCGGCTTATTCGCGGGGTGAAACTTTGGCTGAATGTATGCAAATTCTCAATGATTTGATGCATACTTATTACGACGATTTTGCAAAATACCGGAAAAAAACATCCGCTTTGCTGCTTCGCCGAGCGTTGAAATCGATTGTTGAACAGACAGGCAGCAAGTTTAGCTATTCCGAAATATCGCGTCAGGAGCGGCACGAAACACTCAAACGAAGTGTTGAATTACTGGTTCGGGCAGGTTTGGCGTATCCGCAAAATATGACAGGAGGCAATGGCATTCCACTTGGAGCAGAGGTCAATCAAAAATTCTGCAGATTTTTAATTTTCGACACAGGAATAATGTTGCGGATTTTGGGCGAAGATATTTCCAATATTCTTTTGGGTGAAACGCTCGAACAAATCAATAAAGGCGATGTGGCAGAATTGTTTGCCGGATTGGAACTGCTGAAAAATACGCCCGCCAACCTCTCCGGCGAACTCTATTACTGGCAACGCAACGAGCGCGGCAGCCACGCGGAAGTTGATTTTTTGATACAGAAAAACAGTAAAATTATTCCCGTAGAAGTAAAATCCGGCACAACCGGCAAAATGCAGAGTTTACACCTGTTTATGAAAGAAAAACAGTCGGAATACGGCGTCCGCACTTCGCTTGAAAACTTTGCCGAATACGATAAAATAAAAGTTTATCCCCTGTATGCGCTTGGAAACCTGGTTAGTGATTAGTGGTTAGTGATTAGTGCCTGCGGCAGCTTGTCGGAACTGTGATTTTGATGATTTTTGTGATTGATTGTAATTGATTGATTGATGGCGACGCAATGCCCCCTGCGACGATGAATGTGTCCGCCGCAGGCATTAATCACTAAACGTTAATCACTAATCACTAATTTTGCTTTCGGTTTGATATTTTTACAAAATCAGTCGAATCTCGGTTTGATATTTTCCGAAAAACAATTGTCTTTGCAGTTGTAAATAAATAAAAAATAAATGAATACCCTGCAAAGTATCTGATTTTTTCCTTCGTGGTACTTCTTTTAGGGAAACAATACGATAGTCATAAAAAAGCATAATCAAAAAAAATCGCCGCCTCCGGTATATTTTATGAACAGACACAGATTTTACAAAAAAATTTTCCCATATCTGAAAAACTTCATATCTTTGCGGTGTATTTTATTGTTTATTCGGCTGAAAAACAGGCGAAATATACTTCTTGGGAGGCGGTAAAAACAGATATTCGCCCGTCGAGAACTTAAAAAAATACATGGATATGCAGATATTTCGTAAAAAAAGAACAATCAATTATGGAGGTAAACTGCTGGATTTGTCGCAGCCGGTGGTGATGGGAATATTAAACTGTACTCCCGACTCGTTTTATGCTGCCAGCAGAACTTCCGGCGAAAGGGAAATTCTCGAACGGGCGCAAACCATTATTGCCGAAGGCGGTACAATAATCGACGTCGGAGCATATTCCTCCCGTCCCGCCGCCAAACATATAAATGCCGACGAAGAGTATCGCCGGCTGAAACCCGCAGTAACACTGATAAAAAAGCATTTTTCCGAAACCGTTGTCTCAATTGATACTTTTCGCGCCGACATTGTGGAATGGCTTTACAACGATTGTGGTTGCTTTATTGTCAACGACATATCCGCCGGAGAAATGGATAAAAACATGATTTCCACAGTTGCCCGCTACGCTTTGCCATATATTGCCATGCACATGAGAGGAACGCCGGCAACAATGCAAAATGCTGATAATTGCATATATAACGAGCCTGTTATCGACATTGTCGAATATTTTGTGGCAAAAAAGAAGGAGTTGATTGACGCAGGCGTTACGGACATAATTTTTGATCCGGGCTTTGGATTTTCCAAAACTCTGGAAACCAATTATAAACTCCTTGCCAACCTTTCCGATTTCAAATTGCTTGAACAGCCAATTCTTGCAGGATTATCGCGCAAATCGATGTTTTACAGCCTGCTTGCCTGCACGCCCGAACAGTCGCTTGCCGCAACCGTTGCCGCAAACATGGCGGCTCTGCAAAACGGCGCTGATATTCTAAGAGTTCACGATGTGAAGGAAGCCTACGATACAATAATGATATACAACCATCTGCAAAAATTTAAATAATGGATTTTATAGATTTTTCATTCATCGATATTATTGATATTTTGATGGTTGCACTCATTTTTTATCAAATCTACCAGCTGATAAAAGGCACCGCCGCGCTGAACATTTTTGTTGCTGTTATTCTGGTTTATGTAATCTATCTTGTGGTCAAACTGTTGAAAATGGAGTTGATGACCATGATTCTCGGACAGTTTATAGGCGTAGGCGTAATAGCCCTTATCATTCTGTTTCAGCAGGAGATACGCAAATTTTTACTCCGCCTTGGCACAAGTTATGTAACCCGCTCGCGCAATTCTTTTTTGGGAAAAATTTTTTCGGAAGCAAACCATGAGGCAACAAATGCATCTCATTTAATTGCAGAAGCATGTCGTAACATGTCCGAAAGCAAAACCGGCGCGTTGATTGTGATCGGGCAAACATCGTCGCTGCAAATGTATGCCGAAACAGGCGATATTATCGATGCCGGCGTCAGTGTCAGGCTGTTGGAAAATATATTTTTCAAAAATGCGCCCATGCACGATGGCGCCGTGATTATTGTCAATAACAGAATTTACGCCGCCCGATGCGTTTTGCCTTCAAGCGAAAATTTTGAACTGCCGGCGCATTTCGGAATGCGACACAGAGCGGCAGCAGGAATTACGGAAGTAACTGACGCTGTGGTGGCTGTGGTTTCGGAGGAAAATGGACGAATTTCTTACGTCGAAAATGGAAAAATAGAAAATAATATTACTCCCGAACACTTGGAAAGGCTGCTGAAATTAAGAATTAAGAGTTAAAAATTAAAAATTAAAGAATTAAGAATTAAAGAATTAAGAATTAAGAATTAAAAATTAAGAGTTAAGAATTAAGAATTAAGAATTAAAGATTAAAAATTAAGAATTAAAAATTAAGAATTAAAGATTAAGAATTAAAGATTAAGAATTAAAGATTAAGAATTAAAGATTAAGAATTAAGAATTAAAAACTAAGAATTAAGAATTAAGAATTAAGAATTAAGAATTAAGAATTAAGAATTAAAAGTTTACAAATTAAAAATTAATAAAAAAAGATGAAAAAAACAGTATCATTATTAGTATTTGTTGCAATGGCTGTATGTGCAAATGCACAGGCAGTTATAGAATTTGCAAAGACCAAACACGATTTTGGTTCAATTAAGGAAACCGGTGGCGATGTTTCGCATGTATTTACGTTTAAAAATACGGGTCAGACGCCGCTGGTAATCAACAACGTAGAAACTTCCTGCGGATGCACTTCGCCGGCGTGGACAAAGGAACCCGTGCAGCCGGGTAAATCCGGCACGGTAACAGCCACTTTCAACCCATCGGGGCGTCCCGGATTTTTCGAAAAGAAACTGACAGTCAAAACAAATGCCTCCGAAATTCCTTTGACTATTTCCGGCAATGTCGAGGCAAAAGTTTTGACTGTCGAAGAGCAATATCCATTTGCTATCGACAAATTGCGGATGAAAAGCGGAACATTAGAAATGTATAGAGTTCCGGCTATGGGCAACAAAACTGAAAATCTGGAATTTATCAATACCGGAACTACTCCTATTGTGGTAAATTTCGAAAATGTTCCCGAACATATCAGTCTCGTTGCCGAGCCCGTCAGCATTCCCGCAGGAACAAAAGGAACGGTAAAATGCACATATAATGCACTCAAAAAGAAGGATTTCGGTACAACTGTGGACGAAATAACGGTTAGGGTGAAAGACTCTAAAAACACATTGAAAATAAGGGCAAATATCGAAGAAGATTTTTCAAAACTTACTCCTGCCGAACTCGAAAAAGCCCCTGTTCTTAAAGCCGATAATACCAATTATAAGTTTAATACAATAAAAAAAGGTAGCAAAGTTACCGGCAAGTTTGAAATAACAAACGAGGGTAAAACAGACCTGATAATTCGTAAAATATCAAGCGAATGTAATTGTATCAAGGCAACTGTTGGCGACATGAGCATCAAACCCGGAAAAACAACCGTGCTGCAATTGGAACTTACCGCCAACGAAACCGGCTCTAAATTCTATGCTACCACCATAATTACAAATGCGCCAAAACAGCGGGAAACAGTATTTTACATGAATGGAACAGTTGAATAATAGATTGTTATAAAATAAAATTTTTTTATAAAACGTAAAATTGAAAATGTTTGACAGACTGAAACGAAACATACCCAATGCTCTGACTGCCTGCAATTTACTCTGCGGCTGTGTTGCGGTAGTCAGAGCCTTAAACGGCGATTTGGAAGCTGCCGTGTGCTGTATTTTTGCGGCGGCAATATTCGACTTTTTCGACGGCTTTGTCGCCCGATTGCTCAATGCTCAATCGGATATTGGCTTACAGCTTGATTCTCTTGCCGATGTGGTAAGTTTTGGAGTAGCGCCGTCATCGATAATTTTCTGGACATTGACCGTTACGCAGAAATATTTTCAATCTGATTTACCGGCATTTATACCATATCTGGCATTCCTCATTGCGGTATTTTCAGCCCTCCGTCTGGCAAAATTCAATATCGACGAGCGACAGACAAGTTCATTCATTGGACTGCCAACCCCTGCCTGCGCAATATTTGTGTGCGGACTGCCTTATTTTGATATATTTACACATACGGGATACTTTGTTTTGCTGACGCTGATTCCGGCGCTTTGCTTTTTGCTGACATGCGAACTGCCGATGTTTTCGCTGAAACTGAAAAAAACAGACAAACCCTTTGTTGGTCAATACAAAATGCAATTGTTGCTGCTTGCTTGTTCCTCCGTATTTTTGATTGCAGGGCAAATGAAGGGCTTAAGCCTGTCGATTGCTCTGTATGTGCTACTTGCATTTATCGACAGGAAGAGAAAAAAACATGTTGAACAGTGAGTTTGTTTATGACTGAAATGTTAAATTTTTCAAATTTTTGCCGATTTCGGGAAAATACATGCTACATTTGTATCGTAAAAATATTATAATATTTGACAAGGATTGGACTGTACATATTGTTAATTGTGTCATCTACCGACTTGTGCGCACAGGTATGCAGGGAGAAACAAAAACCGTATTTTTCGGTATGGGGCGAGCCACGCTCGGTAAGCATGAATCTGCTCGACAGGGAATATTCACGCAGTATCCATTTCGGATTCAGCATGGGTGTGAATGCGTTTGATTTCTCTAACATAAAGACTTCGAGAGAAACGGTGTTCGTTCCCGGACAGGGAAATGCCATACTTACAGCCGATTTGGTACATATAAAACTCGGTTTCAGCCTCAATGCAATTGCCGATTATCGCCTGACGCGCAACCTGAATCTGAGATTTACGCCGGGGATATTTTTCGGAAACCGACAATTGAACTTTTATCGCACCGATACTCAGGGACTTATACAGTCGATGCCCATTTCGTCGAACTATCTCGAATTTCCGCTCACGCTTAAATACAGTGCAAACCGATATTCAAATTTTCGCCCGTATATACTTACAGGTCTGACAGGAAGAATAAATTTCAACAACGGATTGAACCCCGAAACGGAACGTTATATTGCCATGATAAAATTTGAACCTTTTGCCGACGTTGGAATTGGTTTCGATTTTTATTTTAACTATTTCAGAATGAGCACCGAATTTAAACTGTCCACCGGTCTGATAAACTGTCTGCATCCGGCGCAGGCTGCCGGTTTCGAGCATTTTCGTCAGTCGCTGACCTCGATGCGCTCAAATACTCTGTCGTTTTGTATAAATTTTGAATTATAAATACCACTAATGTTTACAAATTTTAACAAAAACATACTGATAATCATTCCTGCAAGATACGAATCATCGCGTTTGCCCGGAAAACCGCTGATGAAAATCAAAGGCGTGGAAATGCTCAAACGTGTTGCCGGCATTGCGCAGTATATTTGCCAAACAAACGAAAACTGCGGCTATTGCGTTGCTACCGACGACGATAGAATAATGCAATTTTGTGGCGCAAACGGAATAAATGCAGCAATGACGTCGAAAAACTGCCGAAATGGAACGGAACGCTGTTGCGATTTGATTTCCGGCTTGCCCGTATCTCCAAAACTTGTAATCAACTTACAGGGCGACAACCCTTTGTGCCCTCCGTGGATTATTCAGGAAATAATCGACGAATGGAGAAAAACAGTGGCGGACGTTTATACTCCCGTCATTGCTCTGAACTGGGACGAATACGACAGACTGTCAGCCGATAAACAAGAAACGCCCTTTTCGGGAACCACCGTGATTGCCGATAAAAACGGCTTTGCTCTGGCGTTTTCCAAAAATATTATTCCGGCAGTACGCAAACCCGCAAAAGCCCGCAAAACAATGATGCTCAGCCCCATAATGCGTCATATCGGGTTGTATGCATATACGGTTCAAACACTTGACCAATATTCCAGCCTCGCCGAATCGCCCTACGAAAACGACTGTATCGAAGGTCTCGAACAAATGCGCTTCCTGTATAATGGACTGAAAATAAAACTTGTAACGACAAACTATCGTGGACGGGAAACGTGCAGCGGAGTGGATTCGGTTCAAGATATTGAACGTGTTGAGAAAATAATCGACAAATTTGGCGAATTTGATATAATTGAATAATTGAATAATTGATTAACTGATTAATTGATTAACTGATTAATTGATTAATTGATTAATTGATTAATTGATTAACTGATTAATTGATTAACTGAATAATTGATTAACTGAATAATTGATTAATTGAATAATTGATTAATTGAATAATTGAATAATTGAATAACTGATTAGTGATTAAGGCCTGCGGCGGTGATGAGGCGGAGTTGTGCATCGCATGTAGAGACGGGGCGCGCCCCGTCTCTACGGTGTTTGACGGTCGGGTGATTGTCTGTCGTGAAAGATACTTAGTGTCCGTCCGAAAACTCGGATACACGCAACCATCGTCCCGCAGGGACGGAATGTTGGTAGAAAACGCAAGCCATGCTGTTCGGACAAGGTTATACCTTGTCCGCTCTATCCTTGCAGGCTCTGCCTGCATTTACATCTTTGTTGGCAGGCGCAGCCTGCCAAGATAAACCGGACGAGGCACAGCCACGTCCGAACAACGGGACTTGGGCTACGTGGCAATCTCTTGACCGGCAAACACCGTAGAGACGTTGCATGCAACGTCTCTACATTGCGACGCACAACGCCGCCACAAACATTCTTCGCGGAGACGCACGCCGTGCGTCTCTACATCGCCGCAAACAAATCTTGCCAATCTTGAAAATCTTGCAAAAATCGTGGTTCAGACAACCCCCAAAATCAGCAAAATCACCCTAAAATCACAGTTCGGACAACCGGCGGCGCAAAAATAGCGTCTCAAACCTTTTTTTTGACCTCTCAAACCTTTTTTCAAGCAAAAAATTAGCCTGATAAAAATCCTCAAACATCAATCAGTGAATTTCTGCATACTGTAATCGTCATATTTACAGCAAAATACAGATATACCATAAACATGGTATTGGACAGAGAGCCAAATGTCCCGACCTTTGCATAAAATTTTAGAATAAAAATTAGATAGAATTTAGAATTAAAAAAGTTTTACAGAACAGCAGAAAATTATATTATTATTTACAAACAATTAATCTACTTAGTGATGAAAAAAAATTATTTTAGATTTGTGGCTTACGCAGCCATAGCAGCGAGCCTTGTTTTTGCCGCGTGCAGCAAGGACGAGAACAAAAATGAAACTCCGGAGCCCGACAAAACCGGCAAACTTACTTTTACCGACGGTATCGACCTGATATTTGTTGAAGGCGGCACATACACGCAGGGCAGCGACGGTCTGATTGTCAGGAACGAAGCTCCGCAACACAGCGTTACTCTCAGTGATTTTTATCTGGGCAAATACGAAATCACACAAAAGCAGTATAAGGACGTTACCGGTCGATTGCCCGAAATTGAGCCCACCGCTACCGACGGGCTGGGCGACAAATATCCAGTGTATTACGTTACTTATGCCGATGCTCAGGAGTTTATCAGCAAACTGAACGAAAAATCGGGCAAACACTACCGGCTGCCAACCGAAGCGGAATGGGAATATGCCGCTCGCGGAGGCAAAAAGAGTAAAGGCTTTATATACAGCGGCAGCAACGATCCTAATGATGTAACAAAATACTATGGAACAGCCGGAAATTCGTGGCCGGTTGACGACCCTGCCCTGAAACCCAACGAATTGGGAATTTATAACCTGACGGGAAACGCCTACGAATGGACATCCGACTGGTATGGAGAGTATTCCGCCAACGCACAGACCAATCCCACCGGTCCCGCTTCCGGAACCGAACGTGTGGCTCGCGGTGGCACATATATCAATGTTCCAACAGGATTGCGGGTAGCGGCGCGTTACCATTATGAGCCCGATGCACAGGAGAAATTTATCGGTTTTAGAATTGCTCACAGCGAAGAAAATTAAATAAAGACATCAGTTATTGAATTTATGTGCAATATAATCGTCATATTTACAGCAAAATACACATATACCATTAATGTGGTATTGTGTCGAAAGCCAAATGTCCCGACCTTTGCAGAAAATTTTAGAATAAAAAATTTATTAAAACAGGATTAAAACAACAGAATTATGAATTTAAACGGTTTTTACAGAGACAGTCTTTATATGTGTATGATGATGATGTGCAACTGCCGAAAACAGCGGACAGCAAGCGTATTATGTGTATAAAACAAGCAAAAAACAAAATGCACAAAAGGCTGTCCGACAAAAAAAGGGCAGCCTTTTTTCATAAAGAAATTTATATTATTTAAAATTTAAACATATTATTATTATTTACAAACAATTAATCTACTTAGTGATGAAAAAAAATTATTTTAGATTTGTGGCTTACGCAGCCATAGCAACAAGCCTTGTATTTGCAGCGTGCAACAAGGACGACGACAACAACGGCGACGCAACAGAAAAGATTGTGCCACCGAAAACCGACAACGAAGCGCTGGCGCTTGCCAACGCCGTTTACGGACCAATACAGACGTTAAGCTCCTCTTACTCATTCCTTTTGGAATCGGCAACGGAAACAACAGTCAGTTTCGAGGAGCGCGACGACTCGAAGGACGGACCTCAGGTCAGCATTTTGGAAACCGTGCCAAGCAACTGGTATCCGATTAAAGTCTTCAGCCGTCTGTATCAAAGTATTGGCGCAGCCAATCTTGCAATCGACCGCATCAGCGCTTCCGAATTGAAGGATTCGGTTAAAAATCTGCTGACTGCACGCGCCCGTTTTATTCGTGGATACGACTATTTCCAACTCGTACAGATATTTGGCGAAGTTCCGCTGATACTCTCGGTCGATGCCGGCGAACTTGACCGCACAACACGCAAATCTATCGACGATATTTATGCAAGCGTGGTAAAGGATTTGACTGATGCGGCTGCCAAACTGCCACAGTACGATCAAAAGAAATCGAACCCTACACAGCTGGCTGCCAAAGCAATACTGGCAAAACTGTATCTCACATGGGGGCAAAAACCACTCACGCAGGCAGAAGTTGAAGCAATCAAATCAAGCAAAACCGACCCTGCAAAACCTGCGCCCGACAATACAAAGTTACAACAGGCTCTCACGTATGCTAACGAAGTGATTAACAGCAATAAATATCAACTGCTGCCGGATTTCAACAATATCTGGGGCGTTGGCAACGAAAACAATGGCGAAGTGATTTTCTCCATTCACCACGACGGCGACAATATCGATGCGCAGGGCAATCACCAGACACATTGTGGATATACCTGGCCCAAAGACGAAAGAGCCGACCCGCATATCAGTTTTGCCGATATTTCGTATGAAAATGCCATCGCCGACGGCGACGCCCGCAAACTGTATTCTTATGTAACTTCCGTAGAATTTAAGGACGGCAACATCGATACGCTGACCTGGCCACTGAGCATTGTGCGCCCGGGCAAATGGATTCACCGTTCGGCAGAAGGAACAAATCTTGCTCTGGACAATCAGCCTAACAATATCGACCACATCGATTTCCGTCTCGGAGAAATCTATCTCATCAAAGCCGAAGCGCAATGGTTTCTGAACGACGGCGACAAGGGGCTGGCAGCGCTCAACACTCTTCGCAAACGTGCCGGTGTGGATGAGTTACAGTCAGTTTCAGTAAATTCTTTGTACGACGAATGGGCTAATGAACTCGCTTTTGAACAGAAACACTGGCTGAATTTGGTGCGCTGGCGGACGCTGATTTTGTCGATACTCACCAAAGTGCCTGCCTACGAATACTATAAGGCAGCCTACAACAATGCAGACCAGTTTAAAGCCCTCCCCGGAGCAATTGCAAACCGTTTTGCCTTCTATAAAAGAATTTACAAGCATTTGCACGCCAAAGTCGATAATATCGACGGACATTTTTACCGTTTCCCAATTCCATTAGGCGAGAAATCGAACGATTTGGGCATCAGACCACAAAACCCCGGATATTAAATTTTGTTATACATTTTACATTTTTAGTTTAATTTAGTTAATCAGTTCTACATTTTTTTCATGCCGGCACGGATGCCAGTTCGTGTCGGCATTATTCTGTTTTACAGATAAATAGAAATATTGTTGATAATTTTTTTGCAATATATAATTACGAATTAAAATAAAAACCATAATTTTGCGGTTTTAAATTTATGCTATAAAAATGACTGTAGAACATACAATCAAGTTATTTTCAGGACGAAACAGCGTTAAAGTGGCAGAGCAGATTGCCGCAAAATATCCTGCAAAATTAGGTTCATCGTCTGTTATCAAGTTTCAGGACGGTGAATTTCAAGCCTCGTACGACGAAAGCGTTCGCGGCGCAACCGTTTTCATAGTCCAGTCCACCTGCCCGCCAAGCGATAACCTTATGGAACTGTTGCTTATGATTGATGCGGCACGACGGGCGTCGGCATACAAAATTGTGGCAGTGATGCCCTATTTTGGCTGGGCACGACAGGACAGAAAGGACAAACCCCGCGTGTCGATTGGCGCAAAACTTGTTGCCGACATGCTCGAAGTTGCCGGCGCCGACAGGGTGATGACCATGGACTTGCACGCCGACCAGATACAGGGATTTTTCTCCATTCCGGTCGATCATGTCTATGCAAGTTCCATATTTTTACCCTACATCAAAAACCTGAACATCGAAAATCTGGCAATTGCCGCACCCGACATGGGCGGAGCAAAACGCGCCAGCACCTACGCCAAAGCCCTGAACTGCCCCGTGATAATCTGTCATAAAACACGGTCAAAAGAAAATCAGGTTGATAAAATTACGGCAATAGGCGACGTTAAAGGCAAAAACGTTATTATTCTGGACGATATGATTGATACCGCCGGAACTATCACAACAGCAGCCAACATGATGATGAAAAAAAAGGCAGCCAGCGTAAAAGCCATTGCCACACATGCTTTGCTCTCGGGTCCGGCATGTAAAAGAATATCCGAATCGGCATTGCAGGAAGTAATAGTAACCGACACAATTCCTCTGGATACCAAAGAAATATCATGCAGAGAAAAAATCAAAGTACTGTCGGTTGCCGGTCTGTTTGCCGACATTATCAGAAAAGTATATCACTGCAAATCAATAAGTTCGACCTTTGTTATGTAGTCGGCAAAATACAAAGTATGATGCAAAAGAAAAAACTCGATATAGCCCTGTACGGCAGAGATTTCGGCGGCGAACATGCGGAACATTTGCAGGCGCTGCTGCAAATCCTTAAAGATAAATCGAACATTCATATTTACAGCCCGTTCCTCGAATTGCTGGAACAGACACAGGGCAACGACACCGCCGGCATTTTTGCAACACGCTTTGCCTCAACCGACGAAATGTATAAATCGACAGATTGCCTGCTGAGTATCGGCGGCGACGGCACTTTTCTGGAAGCCTCGCAATTTGCTGTCGAACACGAAATTCCAATACTTGGAATAAACTTCGGTCGATTAGGATTTCTGGCTCAGGTCCCGGCAGAAAAAATCGAGCCGGCAATGAACGCCCTGTTCACAAAAAACTATACCATCGAAAAACGCAGTCTCATAAGCGTATCCGGCTGCAATGAGCCCACAGCGTTCAAACACAGCGCCGTGAACGAAATCGCAATCCTGCGCAGCCATCCCACCATGCTGCACACAACGGTGCGGGTCGATGGCAAACTGCTGTCATCGTTCTGGTCGGACGGGATAATTGTTTCGACGCCAACCGGTTCGACAGCCTATTCGCTGAGCGCCGGCGGACCGGTGCTGACGCCCGACAACCGCAGCCTCGTTATCACACCAATTGCACCTCACAATCTCAACATTCGACCAATTGTGATATCCGACAGCGCCGAAATCGCAATCAAGGCTGAAACCCGCAAGGGAAATGCCACTTTAAGCATGGACAACAGGGTGATTGAGATACTTTCAAGCACCGAATTAATAATAAAAAAATCTCAAAATGTGTTAAATTTTATAAAATTAAAAAATTATAATTTTTTCAAAACCCTGCAAAACAAGCTCAATTGGGGAATCGACCCCCGAAATTAATTTTTGAAAAAAATATCGATGAAAAAAATCCATTCTTTATTAATACTTTTGCGTCGCAAATTCGACGGTAATTTTCGGCTTCGACGGATGGTTTTACAAACAAAAAACAGCCTCCGCCGTCCCCGGTAATCCCGACGATTGAACCGTTTGACAGCAAACAGTTCAAATCAGGTTCATGAGAAAATATTGTAAATATTTTTTTTTAGATTATTAATTGTAAATTTATTAAAGTTATGATATTAAGAAGGTACACAATTGTTTTTCTGTTTGTTGCGATATGCGCGTATTCCGTTCAGGGACAAATAGAACGTAATAAAAATTCGATATTCAGAGTAGATCGCACCGAACTGGGACTCGGACTGGGAACAACATTCTATCTGGGTGATTTCAACGAATATATGCCGTTTGTTGAGCCACGATACTATGGATCGATACTGCACCGATTCTATTTCAACCTGCTATATGCCTTGCGGACAAGCATTTCGTTCGGCAATGTTGCAGGCAATTCGGGCAACTACACGGGCGACATGCCGTTCTATGACCTGAAATATCCATACGGGCGACCAATAGTTCCGTTCAGCCGAAATTTTATCGATTTCAATACCGGCGTCGAACTGGCGTTCCGCCCATACGACCCCGTTTTGCACCGCCTGAACAAACGAATGACGCCATATCTGTTTATCGGAGTGGGAATTATGATCGCTTATCCCGACTCTCATGCCAAAGAAGAAGACGCTCGCTCGGCAGCACTATTGTATCCGAAAATTTATGGCTCAAACGACGATAATTCAAACACAATACAGGCATTCCATATTCCTATAGGCTTGGGATTCAAGTATTCGCCCAGCCCGCGATGGACTATCGGCGGAGAGTGGCAGTTCAAAAAAACTTTCAGCGATAAAATCGACCGTTTCAATAACATAGAGCCCAGCATCCTGAACAATCAGAAAAAAGGCTCCGTGCTGATGAATACCGACTGGGTTTCGCTGTTCGGAATATCAATCTCGTATCGACTTGCTGTTCAAAGCGCTTGCCCGTCGATAAAACGTATCGCGCCAACAACAAGATACCACAAAGGAATAAACAGAGATTACAACATCCGCGACAGGAACAATAAAAAACAGTAATTCCCAAAAATCCGCACAAATTATCGCAAGTCTGTGTGTCCGCGTTTTCTCCGTATAATTCGGTGTTTTTCATCAATTCCGAACGGAATTATAATTTTTTATTACCTTTGTCGCCTTTTTAGGTCGATATTTTTTGTAAAAAATGAAAAAAATTGTATTGATATTATTGCTCTGTCTGTCGATAAAAATGATGGGTCAAAGCGTTAAGTACGAGTATATTATGAGATACAGGGATGTTGCTGTTGTCCAGATGGAAAAATCGGGAGTGCCGGCGAGTATAATTCTCGGTCAAGCCTGTCTGGAATCGGCATACGGGCAAAGCAGCCTGACGAAAAACGCGAAAAACCATTTCGGAATAAAATGTCACAGCAGTTGGAAGGGCGAAAAGGTTTATCATGATGATGATCTTGATAATGAGTGTTTTCGCAAATACAAATATGATGAAGATTCGTTTATCGACCATTCGGATTTTCTGCGCTACAACAATCGCTATGCTTCGCTGTTCGACCTGCCGCCAACCGACTATAAATCTTGGGCTTACGGGCTAAAAAAAGCCGGATATGCAACCAATCCGAAATATGCAGAAATATTGATAAAAGTTATAGAGGACAATAAGTTATATCTTTACGACAAAGACGTTACTGTTGCACCGCCTTCTCCGACTATGCTTGCAAAAATGGAGTCGGAAAAATTTATTATCCAGCTCGACAGAAAGGTTTATACCCGCAACGAGGTCAAATATATTATTGTCCATGAGGGCGATACATACGAAAGCATTGCCGACGAATTTAAGCTCACCAGACGTCAGTTGCTGAAATATAACGATTTGGATAAAAAATCGAAAATTTTTGCCGGTCAGGAACTGTATATCAAGCCTAAAAAGGCGCGTGCCGGCGTCAATTTCCCGATTCACATTGCTCAGGAAAATGAAACCATGCACCAGATTTCGCAAAAATATGCCGTTAAACTCTCCAAACTCTACAAATACAACGATATGAAGCGTGGAATGGAACCGGAAAAAGATCAGGAAATATTCATGAGAAATAAAATGAAAAAATAAGATGAAGAAAAAGCAATTTTTTTGGTCGGCTTTTACGTGTTTTTTTGCTCAAAAGGCAGATTGCAATGCCCGAAAAATGCCTCCGACGAAAAAAAACAGCAGTCCGACTGACGTTTTTAATGGGTTAAAATACTGTGTTTTACATAAAATAAACAAAAATAAAAAAATATTATCTTGCAAGGTATTTAAAAAATATGTACATTTGCACTTGTCTATCGTATCAATAAACTGGTCGAGAAACTTAACACAAGCGTATGATTATGGAAACAAATGAAGAGTACAATGTGGTTGAAAATGAAACCAATATGGTGAATGAGAATGAATATTCGGAGGTGAATGCCCTGACGGATGAGTTTGACGAGGTGTTGGACTTGGAAGAAGAGATGGATTTGGAAGGCGAAGTCGCTGTTACAAAGGACTATTACCTGCTGTCGAAGAAAGAACTGCTCGACGAGCTGAAAAGGCTGGTCGATAATGAGCCCGTCGATACTGTCCGCAAAGAGGTTGACGCCATTCAAAAGGCTTTTGCACAGAGTCTTTTGAAGGATATGGAGGCGGCGGTTATCGACGTCGAAACCGGCGATGACATCGACCGCGACACTCCGGAAAGGCAGGAGTTCCGGGCTTATTTGGAAGTATATAGAACCAAACGGCTGGAACAGATTAAGATATTGGAGGAGCAGAGAAAGGAAAATTACCGAAACAAACTCGCTCTTATTGAGGAGTTGAAGGAACTGAACGAAGAGGAAAATATCAATTTGGCGTTTCAGAAGTTTCACAACCTCCAGAATCGCTGGAAAGAAATCGGGTCAGTGCCTCAAAATCTGTCGAATACGCTCTGGGAAACCTGGCATCATCATATTGATAAATTCTACGATTATGTGAGAATCAACAGGGAATTGCGCGACTTGGATATGAAACGTAATTTGGAAGCAAAAAATCAGATTATCAAGAAGGTGGAAGCCCTCATGGAAATGCCGTCCATTGCCATTGCCTTTTCCGAGTTGCAAACCTGCCACAACGAATGGCACGAAATCGGGCCGGCGCCGCGCGAAGTGAGCGACGAAGTTTGGGAACGGTTTCGCGAACTCAGTGCGCAGCTCCACAAAAAACATCAGGCGTTTATTGAACAGATAAAAGTCAGAAAAGTCCAGAATTTTAAAATGAAAAAGGAACTGTGCAAACGCATTGCAACTCTGAATAAGGGAAATTATACCAATATTAAGGATTGGCAAAAAGCATCGACAGAACTGCTGGCAATTCTCGAAGAATGGCGAGCGGTTGGTCCTGTGTCGGGAAGGGCAAACACCCGTATGTCTATGAAAATGAGAAAACTGCGCACTGAATTTTTCGACAGTCGGAATCGTTTTTTCAAAAACAAGAGCAAGGAATTGTCCGCAAATCTCAAAATCAAAACAAAACTGTATAAAAGAGCTGAACAACTGAAAAACAGCGAAGACTGGGCGGCGGCAAAGAATGAGGTTCTCGAACTGCAAAAACAATGGAAACAAACGGGTCCGATACCACATAAATATGCTGATAAACTGTGGAAACAGTTCCACGCCGCCTGTAACGAATTTTTCCAGCGTAAAGCCGACAGGAAACCACTTGCCAAATCCGACTTTTTGGACAATCTGAAGGCAAAAAAGGCAATAATCGAAGAACTGGAACAGCTGGACAATGTGTCGATTGACGACGAAACGGTGCGAGAGTTTCAAGGACGCTGGAACAAAATCGGATATGTGCCGATAAAGTATAAAAGCGATATCCAACAGAAATTTATCAATCTTTTGGAAGAAAAATCGGGCATGAAAGTTCAGGAATCCAATAAAAGAAATTACAGAGAACAGCGCTCGAATTTCAAATCGGAACGTCAGCATAATTCGGAGCGTCGGCGTAATTCGGAGCGTCAGTATGATTCTGAGCGTCAGTATGATTCAGAACGTCAGTATAATTCTGAGCGTCAGTATAATTCTGAGCGTCAGTATAAACCCGAAACGCAGTATGGCAAAATTGCCCGCCTCGAAACCGAAATTGCCCGCCTCGAAAATAATGTCGGATTTTTTGCCAACACAAAAAACGCCGAAACGCTTATTGCCGCCGTCATGCGGAAAATCGAAAAGGCAAAAAACGAAATTGAGCATCTCAAAAAACAGGTAACAGAAACATATACGGAAAACGATAAGTATCAGGAATAAACATGCATCAAACAAAATATATTTTTGTTACCGGAGGAGTAACATCGTCGTTAGGAAAAGGAATTATTTCGGCATCGCTGGCAAAACTGCTGCAGGCGCGGGGCTATCGTGTTACAATTCAAAAACTTGACCCCTATCTTAATGTCGATCCGGGAACTTTGAACCCTTACGAACACGGAGAATGTTTCGTTACCGAAGACGGAGCTGAAACCGACCTGGATTTGGGTCATTATGAGCGTTTTCTGAATGCCTGTACCACTCAGGCAAACAACGTTACAACGGGGCGTATCTATCAGTCGGTGATTAACAAAGAACGCAAAGGTGAATTTTTGGGGAAAACCGTTCAGGTGATACCTCATATAACCGATGAAATAAAGTACAGAATAAAACTTCTTGGCTCGAAGAAAAATTTTGATGTGGTGATTACCGAAATCGGAGGAACGGTGGGCGATATCGAGTCGTTGCCTTATATTGAGGCTGTTAGACAGTTGAAATACGAACTTGGCTCAACAAATTCGCTGGTCATACATCTGACCCTTGTGCCGTATCTGGCGGCGGCGGGCGAGTTGAAAACCAAACCGACACAACATTCGGTGAAAGCGCTGCTGGAAGCTGGCGTACAGCCTGATATTCTGGTGTTACGCACCGAAAAAAGTCTGGGCGGCGATATTCGCAGCAAAGTTGCCCGCTTTTGCAATGTCGAACAGGATTCGGTGATAGAATCAATCGATGTATCATCGATTTACGAAGTTCCGATGCTGATGCAGAAGGAGGGTCTCGACCGTACCGTGCTGCGCAAACTCGGATACCCGCAAAATGGCGAAATAAAAATGGACGAATGGGTTGATTTTGTGGATAAACTGAAAAACCCCGAAACAGAGATAACTGTCATGCTTATAGGTAAATACACCTCGCTGCCCGACGCCTACAAGTCGATTTCGGAAGCCTTTATCCATGCCGGAGTTGCCCACAGAATAAAAGTGAGGCTGAAAATGATTAACGCCGAAAAAATCGACGCCGAAAACGTCAGCCGCCAATTGGGCGAAGCGCATGGAATACTGGTTGCTCCGGGTTTTGGCGAACGTGGCATGGACGGGAAAATTGCCTCAGTAAAATATGCCCGCGAAAACAATATCCCGTTTTTGGGCATCTGTTTGGGAATGCAGTGTTCGGTGATTGAATTTGCCCGTAACGTTTTGGGTCTCAAAGAAGCAAACAGTACGGAAATAAATCTCAAAACCCCCGAACCGGTTATCGACCTGATGGAGGAACAAAAATATGTTATCGACAAGGGCGGCACGATGCGTCTGGGCGGATACCCCTGTATCCTGAAAAAAAATTCAAAAGTTTATGAGGCATACAAAATTAATGAAATATCGGAACGACACCGACATCGCTACGAATTGAACAACAAATATCTCGACCAGCTCGAAAGCAATGGAATGACTGCAACAGGCTGTAATCCTGAAACAAATCTGGTCGAAATAATCGAAATTCCTTCGCATCGATGGTTTGTGGGCGTCCAGTTTCATCCCGAATATAAAAGCACGGTGCTGAACCCGCATCCGATTTTCGTTTCCTTTGTAGGGGCAGCGTTAAAATATTCAAAAATAGAAAAATAGCATGTCAAAAATACATGCATCGTTATATAATTATTAGATAAAATAAAAAATCCCAAATGGATAGAAATACAGTAACAGGACTTATATTAATTATGGTAATTCTTGGAGGTTACATGTGGTGGAACTCCAAAAATGCAGAAATTTATCAGAAAGAACAGAGAAAAATTCAGGACTCGCTGAGGGTGGTTGAACGGGAACGCGAAGTGTTTCGTGCACAAAATCAGGTGAATGACTCGATAGAAAAGGCACGGGCAAAGGCTGCAACGGAAGCAAATCTGGGCAAATTTGCGGAAGCGCTCGAAGGCAGCGAAAAACTGCTGACCGTTGAAAACGAAAAACTTACAGTCAGATTCTCAAATAAGGGAGGAAAAATTCATTCGATTGTTTTTAAGGACTATCAAAAGTATGCCGATTTTAAAGAAGGCAACAAAACGCCGCTGCAAATGTTTTCCGGCGACGATAATAACTTCTCGATGACGGTGATGACCAATACCGATTATCTCAAAACCGCCGAGTTTTATTTCGACACTCAAATAAAGGATAACTCTCTCAGTGTGAGTTCCGATTCGGTGAATATTCCCTTCCGGCTTTATGCCGATTCGGCGTCGTATATCGAATTTTTGTACACCGTTTATAAAGACAAATACAAAATCGGGTTTAACGTCAATTTTGTTGGCATGGAAAAACATCTCAATCCGAGAGCGACGGTTGTGAATATCGACTGGAAACTTGCTCTCGCTCAGCAGGAAAAGGGTTTTGTTAATGAAAACAATTATACTACAATTGCCTACAAAACGCCTGTCGAAGAGTCGATTGACGACCTTTCGGCGGCAAGCGAAACGGATAATGAAACGGTTAAAACAAAACTGGAATGGATAAATTTCAAACAACATTTCTTTTCGGCTATTTTGCTGACCAACGGCTCGATAAACAATAAAATGAATTTCGTCAGTCATCCGAAAGATAATGCCGAAAAAATGCTGAAAACTTGCGAAGCAAATGTGCAAATGGAATTTAATATCCAGAAAAACAGCAGTATCGCAATGGAATACTATTTTTTGCCCAACCATTTCGGCACACTGAAATCGTATGGACATTCGTTTGAGAAAATAATCCCGCTGGGCGGCTCCATTTTTGCACTGATAAACCGCGCATTTGTTATTCCTGTATTCAATCTTTTGCAAGGACATATTGTGAGTTTCGGGCTGATAATCTTCATATTAACGCTGCTTGTGAAAATATTGATATTCCCGCTTACATGGAAATCATACGTGTCGTCGGCAAAAATGAAAGTTCTGAAACCCGAAGTGGACAAAATCGGCAAAAAATATCCCGACACAAAGGACGCGATGAAAAAACAGCAGGAAATCATGGCATTATACAAAAAAACAGGCGTAAATATGTTTGGCGGCTGCCTGCCCATGTTGCTGCAATTGCCAATATTGTTTGCTCTGTTCCGCTTTTTTCCTTCATCCATAGAACTGAGACACAAGAGTTTCCTCTGGGCTGACGACCTTTCGGCATACGATTCTATCTGTGACCTGCCTTTCTCCATTCCGTTTTACGGAGCGCATATCAGCCTGTTTACCTTGCTGATGGCAGTGTCGATGATAATCTCGTCGAAAATAAACATGTCGCAGCAGAGCGGTCTCAACGCTCAAATGAAACAGATGAATATCATGATGGTATATGTGATGCCAATATTTATGCTTGCATTTTTTAACTCGTATTCAAGCGGGCTGACATACTATTATTTTCTGTCGAATGTGATAACAATAATCCAGACAACAATAATTCGCGAATATTTTGTAAATGAGGACGAACTCCGCCGCAAACTGAGCGAAAAAGCATCGAAACATCAGAGTAAACCCAAAAAAAAGTCGTTCACCGAACGTCTGATGCAGAAACAGAAAGAGATGGAACGTACAAGAAAATTGCAGGAAAAAAATGCCAGAAAAAAAAGATGAAAATCATTTGAAATACAGTAGTTATGAATGAAATATTAAAATTCGGTCAGGTTGAAGAAAAGATTTTAACCATTCACAATCAGCAAGTTATACTCGACAGCGATGTGGCTGAATTGTATGGCGTGGAAACACGGGACAGAAATAAATCAGTAAAAAATAATCCCGACAAATTTCCTGAAGGATTTATTTTTGAGATTGATAATAAGGAGTTTGCGGATTTGCGGTGGAAAATTTCCACCACAAATTTAGCCAAGACGCGCGTCAATCCCAAAGCATTCACCGAAAAAGGATTATACATGCTTGCAACTATCCTGAAAAGTGAAAAAGCAACAGTAAAACGTAAATAATGAAATACCTGTGATTAAATATATGGCAGTATTTCAATCATTTATAAACAGATGAAAATATATACAAAAAAAGGCGACGGAGGCGAAACTTCGCTGATTGGCGGCAAACGTGTGCCGAAAAACAATATCCGAGTGGACGCTTATGGTACTGTCGATGAACTTATTTCGGCGCTCGGAACGATAAGAGCGCTCGAACAGGAAGCATATTACAAAGAATTTATTCTGTTGATACAAAACAAATTGATGAATATTGGCGCAATTCTGGCGTCGGACGGCAGCACAACAAAAACGCTGCCCGAAATTGCTGACAGCGACGTCGAAAGGCTGGAAAATGAAATCGACCGGATTACGGAAACGCTGCCACGCCTCAACAGTTTTATAATTCCGGGCGGCAATTTGCCCGAATCGCTGGCGCACTTGTCGCGCTGTATTTGCCGTCGAGCCGAACGGGTATGTATTACGCTGACCGACAGCGAAACAAATGTTCCGCCGCTCTTGTTGAAATATCTCAACCGCCTGTCGGATTTTCTCTTTATTTATGCCCGCAAAAAGGACGACGACCTTAATTCCAAAGAAATATCGTGGCAGGTATAAATATGATAATCAATAATATTCAGCAAAATCTCCGACTTGCCGGCGCCGATGCCTGTCTGATTTCGACAAACGTAAATCTTTATTACTGCACGGGTCGAATTTTTACCGGGTACTGCTATATTCCGGCAGAAGGCTCGCCTCTTTGTCTGGTTAAGGCTGGAAAACTGAACGACAGCGATTTTGCCCTCCACAAACCGGAACAAATTCTCGAAATTCTTGCAAAAGCAGCGTATCCGAAACCTGAAGCTATCCTTCTGGAACTCGGTGAAATATCGTGGCTTGCAGCGGAAAGGCTGAAGGCTGCCATGAACCCGAAAACCTGCGGCGACGCAACAGCATTTCTCCGACAACTGCGAATGTTCAAAAACGCTGACGAAATCCAACAACTCGAAATTTCCTGCCAACGGCATGTGTCGGCATACAGGGAAATCCCTCATATATACCAACATGGAATGAGCGATTTGGAATTTCAGCACGCAATGGAATATGTGATGCGACGGCATGGCTCGCTGGGCGTTTTCCGAACATTTGGCAGCAATATGGAAATCTTTGCCGGCAGTATTCTTGTGGGCAACAATGCCGAAGCCGAATCACCATTCGATTTTGCTCTCGGCGGCGCAGGTCAGCACGCCTCGCTGCCTATTGGCGCTAACGGAACGACGCTCGAACAGGGAAAATCGGTGATGGTGGACATGGGCGGCAGTTTTACCCCTTATCTGTCGGACATTACACGCACATACTCAATCGGAAAACTGTGCAACAAAGCATATCGGGCGCATCAGGTATCAATCGACATGCACAACTGGTTTCGTAGCGAGGTCAAACCCGGAACGCCCTGTGCCGAAATATACGGCGTCTGTATGAAAATTGCAGACCAACACGGACTTGCCGACTGTTTTATGGGAACAAAGCATCAAGCCAAATTTGTGGGACACGGCGTTGGCTTGCAAATCAACGAACTGCCAATACTTACGCCCCGCTCGGACGAGATAATCGCAGCAAATATGACCATAGCCTTTGAGCCGAAATTTGTGATTCCCGGCGTTGGCGCTACCGGCGTCGAAAATACCTATCTCATAACACAAACCGGCGTCGAAAACCTGTCGATACTCGACGAAGAAATCATGGATATGATTAGTGATTAATTGATTAACTGAATAATTGATTAACTGATTAACTGATTAATGCCTGCGGAGGACAGGCTGAGTAATCGCAAGTCCCGCAGGGACGGCACTTTATTAACCGCTAGCTTCAGCCTGCGGATACGACCACACCACGTTGTCCAAGTCCCCCCGCTGTTCGGACAAGGTTATACCTTGTCCGCCGCTATTCGCGCAGGCTGTGCCTGCATTTGCATCCCCGCTGTTGGCAGGCGCAGCCTACCACCAAAATAAACCGGACGAGGCACAGCTGCGTCCGAACAACGGACGCACACGTAGAGACGGGGCGCGCCCCGTCTCTACATTGCGAGGCACAACGCCGCCGCAAACATCCTTCGCAGAGACGCACGCCGTGCTTCTCTGCATCGCCGCAAACCAATCACAAAAATCACCCTGAAATCACAGTATGGACAAAAGTCCCGCAGGGACGGCACATTAAATCAACAAATTCCACTTTCCGTCCCTGCGGACGGTGGTTGCGAGGTCGAGGTTTGCGTTTTCTACCAACATTCCGTCCCTGACGGGACGGGTTGCTTCGTCGCTGATTGCGATGTTAAAAACCTGATTTTTACCTGATTTTCTAAACAAAACAACCTCAGTAGCATGAGCATTACCTCTCAATAAAACCTCATTACCTCATTGCTCAATCCTGATTATTTGTTTGACTTGCGTCCGGCAAACGTCGTAGAGACGCAAAATTTTGCGTCTCTACGACGTTTATGCGGCGTTTATGCGGCGTTTATGCGGCGTCTCTACGGGCGTCTCTACGGGCGTCTCTACGGTGTTTATGCAGTGTTTATATGGTGTTTATGCAGGGCTTATCAAAACAACAATTGACGTTTTGATAACTTTTGCGCCGACTTATCAAAACAACAATTGCAGATTTTTTTGTTTTGATAACTGTTGTATTTTGCCTTTGCCTACCTTTGTACGAAATTTTTTTGGTTGTAGAGACTTTGCATGCAAGGTCTCCAATAATGCCCCAAATTTCCATGCGGAAGAAAATTTATTTTCTTACGGGAGAAAATAAAATTCCTTACGGGAGAAAATTTATTTTCATACGGGAGGAAATTCGGTGGCTCGGAACAGGAGTTTTTGAAACATAGTTTAATTTAATAATGTATTGTATATGAAGTACAAATTAATTTGGCGGGCAAACCCGCAGAACAGGACGAAGAAGAAACTATATGCTTCGCCTGTGAACGACGGCAAAATCACGAAAACGGATTTGGCTAAGGAAATTGTAACTATTTCGGCGCTCTCGCGCGGCGACGTGTCGAGTGTGATTGAGAACCTGCTGGAGATACTTCCGAAGTACCTGCTAATGGGCAAAAGCGTCAGCCTCGGCGAGCTTGGCACCTTGCGCGTATCATTCGGCAGCGAAGGCGTGGAAGACAAAAAGGATTTCAACGTCAACAAAATATCTGGCGTAAAAATCATTTTCACCCCCGGCGTCGAACTGAAAAAGCAGATGGATAATATTCATTTCGAGATTACAGTCTCCGACGACGTGTCGTAAACAGATGATTGCCGAAATTGTTTGGACGCGAATTGTAGGGACGCAAAATTTTGCGTCCCTCGGCGGCGGGCTATTATTGGCACACGGATGACACGGATGACACGGATTTTCACGAATTTTTTTATACTGTACAAATGACTATTGGCACGCAGATGACGCAGATTTTATGGATTGGCGCAGATTTTTTTATCTGCAATCATCCTTTAAATCTGCGTCTCCTCGACCATAACCACGCCGGCGGAGCAAATACATTCGCCGGCGCAGGGGCGCGCTTAATCGCGCCCAATCCCCGTCCATTCGTCGTCGGCGGCGTGAGGGCGCGATTAATCGCGCCCCTACATGGCGCAAACACCCGCCCCGCAAACACATTCGTCGGCGTAGGGGCAGGGCGCGCCCTGCCCCTACATCGGCGCAATCAATACGACGCATTCACCGCCGCCACCAATCACATAAATCACCTGTTGTTCGGACAAGGTTTTACCTTGTCCGCCCTATCCACGCAGGCTGTGCCTGCATCTTTGCTTTGCCGGCAGGCACAGCCTGCCAAGATAAACCGGACGAGGCACAGCCCCGTCCGAACAGAGATTACCGGGATGATATTCGTCGCCGCAAACAATCCTGCCAATCCTGTAAATCTTAATAAAATCACGGTTCAGACACACGCCGCCGCCATTCACATAAATCACCCGAAAATCATAGTTCAGACAATGGCGGCAAACATTCACATAAATCACCCAAATCATCCGAAAATCACAGTTCAGACAATGGACGCAGGCACAGCCTGCAAACATAAACCGGACGAGGCACAGCCTCGTCCGAACAAATCAGAAAATTAAATAATCAAACGATATAATAAATATCAATATGAAAACAAAATTATTTACCCTTTTCGCTGCCCTTTGCTTGGCGGCATTTGCCCCGCAGAACAGCGCGGCGCAGACATGGACGGGCAGCGGTAATTCCGCCTCCGACCCCTATCAGATTAGCAGCGTCGCCGACCTTGCACAACTGGCGACAAACGTCAACGGCGGCAACGAGTATTCAGACAAGTTCTTCCGCCTGACTGCCAACCTCAACCTCAACGTTCCGCCACACAACTCCGGCGAAGGCTGGACGCCCATCGGGAATGACTTCAACAGATTCGAAGGCAACTTCGACGGCGACGGCAAAACCATCTCCGGGCTCTTTATTGACAGGATTTCAACTGACTATCAGGGATTGTTCGGCGTTATTGACGGCGGCGAGGTAAAGAATCTCGGACTGGAAAATGTAAACATCAAAGGTAAAGACTTTGTCGGAAGCATGGCGGGCGTGGTTACCAACAGCAGCCTTACCAACTGCTATGCCACCGGCGATGTATCCGGCAACAACTACGTCGGTGGCGTGGCGGGCAAGGTTTTCAGTGAAGTCTTCATCGGCAGCGGCGTCAGCCGCCTTACCAACTGCTCTGCCACAGGCAATGTATCCGGAACAGGCAACAATGTCGGCGGCGTGGCGGGCGAGGTTGTCGTCGACGGCGGCGGCGTCATCAGCCTTACCAACTGTTATGCCACAGGCGCAGTATCCGGCAGCAACCAAGTAGGCGGCGTGGCTGGCGGTGTTACTGGCAGCAGCCTTAGCAACTGCTATGCCACCGGCGCAGTATCCGGCAACAACTCTGTCGGCGGCGTGGCGGGCGTGGTTTACACCGACGGCAGCAACCTTAGCAACTGCGCCGCGCTCAATCCCTCCGTAAAGGCTACCGGCTCTCCCGCCGGGCGCGTGGTTGGATATAACGGCGGCACCCTCTCCAACAATATCGCATGGGATGGCATGGGTACCGACGGCGGCATTCAATTTTCCGGCGCCAACGCGCATGACGGACTGGGCGGCGCATCCATCACCACCCTTGACATCCATGGAAACAACGGCACGCTGGGCGGACGCTTCACCAACGACGACAATCCGTGGACAACGGCAAACAGCCGGCTCCCCGGCTTTGGCACAGCGGTGGACATGCCGGCGCACTTGATAATAGCGCCCGTCGCACCCTCCGCCGTATCCGCCACAGCGGGCAACGGGGAGGTAACTCTCAACTGGACGGCAGGCGGCGACGGCGGCAGCCCGATTACGAAGTACCGGATAGCATACGGCACAAGCCAGAACCCGAGCAATTGGCAGGATATCCCCGGCTCCGACGCCACAACCGTAACCGGACTGAACAACGGCACGAGGTATTACTTCCTCGTCCGCGCCGTGAACGCACTGGGCGACGGCACAGCATCGACGGAAGTCTCCGCCGTACCTGTTGCGCCGATAACAAGCGCGGCTATCACCATCGTCGAACCCGCAACGGGCAACACGCCGGTAACAACGGCTCCCACCGGAGGAACAGGCTACTCCTGCAGCATGGTAAGTTGGACGCCCAACAACAATCCTTTCGTCAATAATACGGCATACACCGCCTCGGTAACTCTCACCGCCGGCGCAGCATACACCTTCCCGACAGGGTTTACTGCCGCCACCATCAACGGGCAGACGGCAATGGTAACAAACAACACGGGCGGTTCGGTAACGCTGTCATATACCTTCTTAAATACGGTATCAAACACTGGCAGCCCGCAAACAGTTATCTACGCCGGCTCAACAATAGACCTGAGCGGCATAAGCGGACTGTTTTCGGTGGATGCCAATGCCGGTGCAAAGACATACACAATAGAAAGCGTTGATGGCACAGCAGCGGGCAGTATCGGCGCCGGCACCGACAACAACAAACTGACGGTAACATCCTGCGGCACGTTCACCATAGGACGCACAACGGCAGCAACCGGCACCCACCTCGCCGGCGCAAAGGTAACAGCCACGCTGACGGTGAACAAGGCGACGCCTACCGCTTCACAGCTAACCTTCACCATCCCGTCTCACACCTATACAGGCTTGGCGCAGGGTATCGGTTCGGTAACGGCAGGCAGCGGGGTAGTCGGCTTGGGTACGGTTACCGTATATTATACAGGCGTTTCCGGCACAAGTTACAATAAACAAACCTCCCCGCC
>JAITIA010000123.1 GCA_031279695.1 Prevotellaceae bacterium
TGGCTGGCGCAGTTGGGACGCGAACGCCTCGAAGAAATCGACGACCCCGAACAGGGCATTGAACGGCTGATGGAATACTACCACCGCAAGGGCTATTCCGCCAACTGGATTAACCAGCGGCTCAAATCCATTGAAGTCCGCAAGGAGCTGACCGATGAATGGGAACGGCGCGGTGTGAAGAAAGGAAAGGAGTTTGCCACGCTGACCGATATTATCACGCATGGATGGTCCGGCATGACCACCAAACAGTACAAACAGTATAAGGGGCTAAAAACCGAGAGCCTGCGCGATAATATGACCAACCTAGAGCTGGTATTTAATATGCTAGCGGAAGCCTCAACAACCGAAATTTCTAAAAATGAAAGTCCCAAGTCGCTTGATGACAGTAAAAAAACAGCACGAAAGGGCAGTAAGGTAGCCGACGTTGCACGAAAAGAACTGGAAGCGCAAACCGGACAAAAAGTTATCAGCCCGCTGAACGCAAAGTCGCTCGGCAGCATCCAGAAAAAGGAAATAGAGGAAGAATAGCCGATAACATACCAGCGATTTTCTAAGCGTGTAAACCAATCAACCAGCGGTTTGCACGCTTTTTTTGTGTGCAGCCCCTTGGTCTGACGTCTGCACTGAAACCGTCCGCATACCTGCATATGCAGGTTTTTTCACTCCCAAACGCAAAATACCTGCATATGCATCTATGCAGACAATTTTTCGCTCCCGACCTTTGCACCGTCAAACGTAGAGACGGGGCAACGCCCCGCCTGTAAGAATTACAAAAAGTTTATAGTATTAATTCAAAAAAAGTAAGACAAAATGAAAAAAGTAAAATTTTTAGCCCTAAGCCTCATCTTCATGCTCCTGTGCGGAACGATGCAGGCACAGTTCGGTAAACGACTGGGTAAAGCCGTCGAAAACGCCGCCAAGCGCACCGTAGAGCGGAAAGCCGAACAGAAAACCGAAGAAGCCGTTGGTAAAGCCATCGACAAAGCCACCGATCCCGACACCTACAAGGACAAGGACAATGACGGCGGCGGCGAAAGCAGGAACGGCAAAAAAGCGCCCTCCCAAAAGCAGTCCGCCACCGACGCAGAGACGTCCGATTCGGGCGTCTCCGATTCATCCGCCGACGCACAGCAGGACGCGCCCAAAGGCGTGAAAGCCGCTGAAATGGCGTATGCCAAATCGGACTTCGTGCCGGGGGACGAGATTATCTTTTCCGATGATTTGGCAAATGAGCAGCTCGGCGAATTTCCAAGTCAGTGGGATTTGCTCGACGGCACTTGCGAAGTGCTAACCGTGAACGGCGTCAAAGCCCTTGAACTAAACAAATCGGGTTCAAGCATCATGCCTTTGATGAAAACGCCCAAAAACTTTCTTGGCGATGTCTGGACTGTCGAATTTGATTTTATGTCTTCAAAAAGAGAAATGGAGTGGAGCAGTCAATGGGTTACTTTCTTTTTTAATAAAGCTGATGATTCGGGTGAAAGCATGAAATATGAGTATGCTTCAGGTTTCAATCAGGAAGGCAAAGCGGACGGCAGGCATACTTGGAGCTGGCACGCTTCCATGGGACATAATTCGGGTGATGAGCAAATAGATTTTCCGTTAGACAAATGGCATCATATTGCTATTTCGTTCAACAAACGCGCATGGAAAATCTACGTCAACGGTCAGCGTATCATGAATGTTCCCAATGTAGCAACGCCTCCGGGCTGGTTTAATATAAGGGCAGGCAATGGCGACGGTCATTCGTATTTCACCAACTTCCGTATCGCCAAAGGTGCCGTCCCGCTCTACGACCGCCTGACGACCGACGGCAAAATCATCACCTACGGCATCACGTTCGACGTGGGCAAATCGACGATTAAACCCGAATCGATGGGCGAAATCAACCGTATCGCCAAGCTGATGACGGACACGCCCGATTTGAAATTCTCGGTCGAAGGCCATACCGACAACACCGGCTCTGTTGCAACAAATCAAAAACTGAGCGACGAACGTTCGGCTGCCGTTGTAGCAAAACTTGTCGAGATGGGCGTTGCTGCTGAACGTCTTGCGAGCGCCGGCAAAGGTCAAACGGCGCCCATAGCCGACAACGCTACCGACGAAGGACGGGCAAAAAACCGTCGAGTTGAATTTGTGAAAATGAATTAAAATTATAAATTATAAATTATGAATTATGAATTAGCTGCGCAGTCTGGTTTGACGAACAGTTAATTATGAAAATAAGACTATCTGTCCCGGCTCTTGCTTCTTTCAATCTTGGTTATTCAAGAATTCATAATTAAAAAAACGTTCTTTGACATATTGGTTTACAAGCGATTTTGAGATTTTAGTAAACGTTTTTATAATTTCTTGATAGAGAAGGCGAAATCGAGAGGAAAAAACGACGCTCGATTCCCGTCGCTTGATTGGAAAATTGAGATTTGCAGACAGCGTCGCACATAAATGAAAATAATTTTGTAATTTTGCGGTGAAAATTTAAAACGAAAAATAAGTATTATGCCTACAATATCAATTTTTTATGGAATAATTATTTCCATGTACTACAAAGACGACAAACAACACTCGATGCCTCATATTCATGCGGATTATCAGGGGAAAAGCGCTGTTTTTTCAATCCCCGATGGTAACATATTGGCGGGCAGTTTTCCCCCGAAAAAACGAAAACTTGTACAGGCATGGATTGAAATTCGTCATGAAGACTTATTAGCCAACTGGGAACTTGCCGTAAATGGTAAAATGGTATTCCCTATTGACCCTTTAAGATAAAACAATTATGAATCCGAAAGTTATAAAAGTAAAACCCGAACGCGACTATCTATTGCTCCTTTGGTTTGCCAACGGAGAAAAACGGCGTTTCGACATGAAACCCTATCTGGATTACGAAGTATTTCAGTCATTAAAGGACGACGGAATATTTTTTTCGGCAAAAACATTGCTGGGCAGCGTTACATGGTCGAACAATTCAGATTTGAGTTACGATACGCTTTATTTAGAAAGCGTTCCCGACGAAAACACGGACAGCGGCGCCCCTAATTGAAAATAATTTTGTGATTTTGTAGCGAAAATTTTAAGACAAAACGAAAATGAAACGTCCGGAAATTGTAGAAGCAATAAAAAAGTTTTACGCCGGGTAGCGCCCAATGCTACGGCTATTCTGTATGGCAGCGAAGCGCGTGGCGATGCGCATCAGGACAGCGATATCGACGTGTTGATACTGTTGGACAAGGAAAAAATCAGCCTGCACGACCGTCAGCAAATCACTTATCCTCTTTATGATGTAGAGTTGGAAACGGGTATTGCAGTCAGTCCCAAAGTTTTTTCCCGTCAGCAATGGGAAAACAATTTATCCGGCACGCCGTTTTACAATAATGTAATGAAGGAATCGTATTATTAACCGCTGGCTTTAGCCTGCAGATGACGACTACTTCTCCGTTCTAACCGGAAAGTCCCGCAGGGACAACACTTTAATAACCGTATGCTTTAGCTTACGGCAGGCATCCCCCACAAGCGCCCAAGTCCCGCAGGGACTGCACATTAAATCAACAAATTCCACATTCCGTCCCTAACGGGACGAAAAGCATCAACGAAGCTTATACACATAATTGTCCCCTACATTATAGACAAATACTAAAAAATCAAAAAATCGTAAATCAAAAAAATCAAAATTAGATAAATATTGAAAATATTCATATATTAAATTTTTTATAAACAAGTAAATAGTAAAAAAATGGAAATTGTAAGTAAAATTAAAAATGTTCTGGTCGCTCCTCAGACAGAGTGGCAGACTATCGAGGCGGAAAATGCGCCTCATGTAAAGGTTTTTACAAACTATGTTGTGCCGTTGGCGCTCATTCCCGCACTTGCCGCTTTTGTAGGTTACGGATTGATAGGCTATTCGGTTCTGGGCGTGCATGTTCATTCCCTGTCGTGGGGCGTCCGTCAGGCAATTGTGCAGTATGTGGCAATGCTGGGCGGAACCTACATCACAGCCTTTGTTATCAGCGCTTTGGCTGATAATTTTGCGGCACGGAAGGATTTCGACCGCGCCTTTTCGTTGGTGGCATACGCCTATACGCCAATGTTTGTTGGCGGGATATTTTATCTGCTACCTTCGTTGTCGTGGCTGGCTTCGCTGGCAGGATTGTATGGTTTGTATCTGCTGTACATCGGTTTACAGCCGATGATGAAGGCGTCGGCCGAAAAGCAAAGTTCGTATTTTGTGGCGAGTCTGCTGATAACGGTGGCAGTGGCGGCAATTATGTCGCTGGTGCTGACGTCGATATTGGTAAGGAGTTCATACATGGGATTTTAATCGAAAAAAATTAAAAAATCGCAATGAATGAAAAAAACAGGCAACAGAAATTGCCGGACGACGAGCGCGCCGTTTTTATCCCCGAAGAGGATATCCGGACTATTGAGCACACACTCAATAGATTGGAAGAGGCAAAGCAAGGCTTCCGCAGGTCGAAAATCGAAAGCGGATATGTTGATGCTAAACAGCAGAGCGGCACGGATGGTTGTCCACAGTTAATTCAGTGAATATGATGTTAATACGCATATTAAATTATTATTTTAAAGTTAAATTATTAAACAAGTTTTTCAAAACATGAAAAAAGTATTTTTATTAAAAAGAGCAGCGATTGCAGTAATCGTTGCCATGTCTATCAATTTGTCTGCCAGCGCTCAAGAAAAGGGCGACATGGCAGTGGTCGGAAGTCTGGCGCTTGGTACAGGCGACGAACTGACCAATTATGGTATTGGTGCAAAATTCCAATACACCGTGATGACCCCTCTCCGTATGGAAGGCTCGTTTACCTACTTTTTGCCAAAAAAATGGGGAATAGCAGGATTGGTCGAATCCAAACTGAGTATGTGGGACTTAAGCGTGAACGCCAACTGGCTGTTTTCCGTAACCGACAAGCTGAGGGTTTATCCTCTGGCTGGCGTTGGCATTTTTGGAACGAAAACCAGCGCCGAAGTTAACGCCGGCGAGCTGGGCAGTTTTGGCGACAGCGTCTCGTCGTCGGAATTTGGGTTTAACCTTGGCGCCGGGCTGGATTTCAATCTCACCGACAGGCTGTTTATCAATGTCGATGCAAAATATCGGCTTGGCAGTACGTGGAGCAGATTTTTGGCCTCGGCAGGAATAGGGTACAGGTTTTAATCGACATGCAAACTTTTATTACTCAGTGCTATTATTCTCATTAATTGTACATTTAAGCCTTTTCTCCGGCGCTGCGTCGGAGAAAGGCTTTATTGTCGATTTTTTTAAGAACAATTTTTGTGTTTCACTGTTGTGAAAAATTTTGTTGATTATGAAAAATTATCCCGATTATCAAAAAAAATTATTGTCGATTATGAAAAATTATCTGCATGAAAAACAGTTTGTTAATATGTTTAAAAATAAAATTGTACATAAATTAAATGTTTTTTATTACCTTTGCACTTTGTTTTGTAACTATAATTGTTACAGAACGGACGTGTACAATGAAAAGCGTTTTAAAGATATTACCTGTTTCGGAAAATCGCCAAATTTTTACGCACACACAGGTGATAGCAACAGAAACGCTCACGTCATTTGTCAATACACATTTGTTAATATGTATATAGTACAATGGCGTGGGGCTGTTGCTTATTTGTGTGGCGGGTGTTTGGCGATACCTCTGAAACAAGCAAGACAACATGTTCCACGCTTTTTTATTGCTTGTTAATTAAATAAAAGTGTGATTGAAGTGAAAAATAAAAAAATTATACTGCTGATAATATTGTTTTCCGTTTGGATTGCATCAACGGAATTGCAGGCGCAGAATATTGCCGGAACAAATGCCACCACCGATTCGCTGGAACAAATGCTGGAAACGGGCGGACTGTCGGACGACGAAAGGGTGGATATTTACGGACAGTTGAGCGGACTGTATGTTCAAACCGATGGCGAAAAGGCTGTGCAATATGCACTTACAGCCATTCCGCTTGCCCGCAAAACAGGCAATGTGGATAATGTGGCGTATCTGTATCGCAAACTTGGCGACGCCCGTTATTATCAGAGCCGTTACGACGAATCGCTCGAAAATTATGAGACCGTTTTGCAGATGCTCGACGGCAAAACAACAAGCAAAAAAGGAAAAGCCACACTTGCCGCAACATTTGTCGATATGGGCAACATTCACAATATCAGAGGCAATTCGCACACGGCGCTGGAATATTATTTCCGTGTGCTAAAACTTTCGGAAACCGATAATACAACGGATATAAATCTGATAAATACCTATGCCAATATGGGGCAAATCTACCTCACAATGAATAACTTTGAGCAGAGCGAGTCCTATTTTCGCAAAATGGAAAAAGTTTGTATTGATGCGGGCGATTCGCTCAGCCTTGCCTACGCGCTGGATGGGCTGTGCGAAGTGTATTTGCATGAAAATCAATTGGAAGAAGCGCTCGAATGTGCCGAAACAGCCAACCGTATTGTCAGCATTCATTCCGAAGCGTCGCCCCGAGAAAAAATGACCGGATTGCTGTCGCTGGCAACTGTTTGGTTTGAAGGCTATCGCGACGGAGACCGCGCATTGCAGTACGCTGTGGACGCGCTGGACTATGCCCAACAATGCAGGCAGCCGCTCTACATTGCCCACGCGCTCTGTCAAATGTCGAGTATCTATCTCAGTCAAAAACAATATCTTGCCGCCGAAGAAGCCGCATTGCGGGCTTTTGCCGCCGATTCGTCGAGTTCGTACGTCAATACCGCCCTTCACAACAACATTGTGAAAGCCAATATCATGCTGGGAAACAAAAACAGGGCGGACGATTATTTCGACCGCTATAAAAAATGGGTAACCGACTATTCGCAAAAGAATTTTCAAGCCTCGCTAACCGAAATGGAGGTCAAATCTGAAACCGAAAAAAAGGAAACACAAATTGCCGTACTCGAAGAAGAGAAACGGCTGATGATATGGCTGAGTATTACCAGTATAGCAGTGTTACTGCTGGCTTTGGCAGCCTTCTTTTTTCTTTGGCGATGGACGGTGCAGAAAAAACGCTTCGCCGAAAGTCAGCGAGAATTAGCCGAACAGCAAATCAAACAGTTGGAACAGGAACGACAAATTGTTGCAGCTCAGGCAGCGCTCGACGGCGAAACACAGGAGCGCTCGCGCCTTGCCCGCGATTTGCACGACGGGCTGGGCAGTATGCTGACCGGCGTAAAATTCAATCTCGAAAGCGTCAAAAACGACGCAATGACAGGCGAATCCGAAGACAATTCGTGTTTCGACAAGGCAATGGAAATACTCAACGAATCGATGAAAGAACTGCGCCGCGTTGCCCATCACCTGATGCCTGATTCGCTTTCGCGATATGGACTAAAAGTTGCTCTCTGCGATTTTTGCCGCAATTTGCCTCCCGTCGAATTTGCTTGGTTTGGCGGCGATAATCGCTTCGACGCAAAAAAAGAAGTGATGCTTTACCGTGTTATTCACGAACTTGTGAACAATGCGATGAAACATTCCGGCGCGTCGGAAATCGTTGTACACATAATGCGCGACGTGGGATTTGTTGCCACCATTGTTCGCGACAATGGCGTTGGCTTCGACCTTGCAAGCAATGTTGGCGGCATGGGGCTGCAAAATATCCGCGACCGCGTCGCCTCGTATGGCGGACGTATCGATATATCGTCCCAAAAAGGACAAGGAACGGAAATCAATGTCGAATTGAAACTCCAACCCGATGAATAAGAATAAAATATAAAAATAAAGTACAAATGATGAAAACTAATTGTCAAGATTCCATTTCAAATCCGCTGCTTATCAGCGTAGTAATTGTGGATGACCACAAAATTCTGGTCGAAGGGCTGGAACAGATAATCAACGACTCGGGCAAGGCTCAGGTAATCGACAGGGCGTACAGCGTTGCTGAATGCCGCGAGATGCTAAAGCGCTGTAATCCAGACATATTGATGCTTGACGTCAGCCTATCGGACGGCAACGGCATAGAACTCTGCGCCGAAATTTGCCAGAACTATCCCGCAATAAACATTCTGATGCTCACCAGTTATGCCGAATCGTCGGTTATTGTGCGGGCAATGGATGCGGGAGCGCTGGGCTATGTGCTGAAAAATGCCATGTCGGACGAAATAATTGAAGGCGTACTGACGGTTGCTTCCGGCAAAAAATTCTTCTGCGACGAAGCGCATACTCTCCTGAAAAGCGCAATCAAAGTGCCGGTTACGCTCTCGGCAAGAGAGACTGAGGTACTGAAACTTATTGTCGAAGGTTTGTCGATGCGGGAAATCGCAGAAAAACTGTTTCTCAGCTACGAAACCGTCCGCAGCTACGGCAAATATCTGCACATGAAACTCGATGTCCACAATACTGCCTCGCTCGTTAGAAAAGCAATAGAACAAAAATTTATTTGACAATTTTTGATTACAAAAGGGAAAAAACTATGTAGTGTCCGTCCAAAAACTCGGATACACGCAATCGCCGTCCGTAGGGACAAAATGGGTTCAAAAAAAGTTTGAGGCGCTATATTTTGTGAAATGAATCTCTTAGCAATCAAAAGTCCCGCAGGTACGACACTTTATTAACCGCTGGCTTTAGCCTGCGGACGGACAGCGCTCTCCACCCACGCCGCCTCCAAGTCCTGCAGGGACTTGCTTGTGCGACGACAGGCTGCATCAGCATAAAAAATAGCATCTCAAACTTTTTTTGACCCCTGTAATTCAGTATGTTTATACAACAATTGCTCTTATTTATAAAAAAACACTACCTTTGCAAAAAATAAATTACTGAATGAAAACAGATTTTTTAAAATTCGGAGAACAGACAAAGTCTGTTCATGCAGGCGAATTTCCCGACCCTTTTACAGGAGCATCGGCGCCTAATATTGTGATGTCCACCACTTATGTGGTCGATCCGGATACCGGCTTTTCGGTGGAAGGGCTGGAAGAGGATACTCCGTGGATTTATACCCGCTGGGGCAATCCCACAATTGCACAGCTCGAAGAAAAACTTGCCGCGCTGGAAGACGCCGAAGCAGCATTGGCTTTCGCTTCGGGAATGAGTGCTATCACCGCTTTGCTTTTCAGGCTGTTGAAAGCAGGCGACCACGCCATAATCAGCGATGTTGCCTACGCCGCCCTCGCCGAAATAACCAACGAAATGATTCCCGCCCTTGCCATCGAAATAACCAAGGTCAATACCTCCGATATTGAAGCGGTACGGGCTGCTGTACAGGCAAATACTAAACTGATATACATCGAAACACCCTGCAATCCCATTCTGCGACTGACCGATATTGCCGCCATTGCCGCCATTGCTCGCAGCGTCGGCGCTAAACTTGCTGTGGACTCGACCTTTGCAACGCCAATTGCAACAAAACCGCTACAATTGGGCGCCAACTTTGTTATTCACTCGCTCACAAAATATCTTTGCGGTCATGGCGACGCTCTGGGCGGCGTCATTCTTGGCTCGGCGGAAGAACTTGTGCCTCTGCGCAAACACACCGCTATTCGTCTGGGCGGCACAATCAGTCCCTTCAATGCCTGGCTAATAATGCGCGGGCTGGCAACTTTTCCGCTGCGAATGAAAACGCACGCCGAAAATGCCGCAAAAATTGCCCAATTTCTTGAATCTCATCCCAAAGTGAAACGTGTTATCTATCCCGGACTGCCCTCGCATCCGCAGCATGAACTTGCTCGGCAACAGATGAACAACTTTTCGGGAATGCTTACCTTTCAAGTCGAAAACGGCAAAGCCGCAGCTGAGAAAATTGCCGAAAATCTGCAAATAATCCATTATGCTGTTTCGCTTGGACATCATCGCTCGCTGATTTTTTATCTCGACAGCAAGGACTTGATGCAATCATCATTCAAATTTACCGCTCCCGAACAAGTCGATTCGTGGAACGAGTTTGCCGGCGACGGTATCTTCCGCCTTTCGGCAGGATTGGAAGACGCCGACGACCTGATTGCCGACCTTGAACAAGGGTTGAAATATGCATTTACTTAAAATCGAATGAATATTAAAGAGATAAGCATACTCGAAACACTTGTTGCCGATTATAAGTTGGCGGAACAAGGGCAGGTGGATTTAAAAAAGTTTACCTGCTATGCAATAACTTATCATTCGACAGCCATTGAGGGCAGTACGCTGACAAAAAGAGAGGTTTATAATTTGCTTGACCAGGATATATCCACCAAAAACAAACCATTTTCAGAGCAGCAAATGGTAAGCGACCATCAAAAAGCCCTTGTTTATACCCTCAATCGGGCAGGCGAAAAACAGCCGCTCTCCGAACACTTTATAAAGGAAATCGGCGGTAGAGTGATGAAGAATACAGGCAGTATTTACAGTACGGCATTAGGAACTTTTGACAGTTCACAGGGCGACTATCGGCTTGTAAATGTTCATGCAGGGGCGCGAACATTTACAAATTACAGCAAAGTACCCGATTTTATGAAATCTTTTGTTGAAGAAACCAACAAGCGTATCGACGAGGCAAAAACTTTTCAACAGAAATGCGATGCCGCCTTTTATGCACACTTTCAATTTGTGAGCATACACCCTTTTGCCGACGGCAACGGACGCACAAGTCGCTTGATTATGAATCATATTCTGGCTTGTTTTGATTTACCTGTTTTCCATGTATATACAAGAAACCGTATTTCCTACATTCAGGCTTTGGAAAAAGCACGAAAAACCGATAATATAGCAGTATTCTACGATTTTATGTATAAGCAATACAAAAAGTTTCTGGAAAATGAAATAAAAACACTCTGAAATTTTTTTGTACTTTTGCAGCGACAAACTACAACTTGATTTTTTGATTTGTATGATTTTTAATATATTATATTAGTGATTATGAGCGTAAAACAATCATTTACCGCAACAAAAAGCAGTGTATATATAAGCATTGCGGCTATGTGTATGGCGGCAACTTTCCCCGGAAGAACGCACGGTTTGGGAATGATTACCGAAGCCTTGCTTGCGGATTTGAACCTCAGCGAACTGACCTACGGATATTTTAACCTGTGGACAACTTTGTTTGGAGCATTGTTCTGTATTCCGGCAGGGGCGGCGCTCGACCGTTACGGATGCCGTAATACGTTGGCTGTGATTTTATTCGCTCTTGGCATTTCTGTTATTGCCATGAGCGCTGTGCAGGACAAAACCGAACTTTTTATTAGCCTGCTTGCCACGCGCGGATTGGGTCAAAGCGCTCTTTCGGTGGCAAGTATCTCGCTCATATCCAAGTATTTTTCCCGTCAAAAACTCGGATTTGCAATGGGCGTCTATTCTGTGCTGACCTCGATATTTTTTATGGCAGTATTTGGCGGCGTCGGTCAGGCGCTGGAGCGCGTTCCGTCGATGGTTGCATTCTATATCCCTAATCTGGTGATTGTTGCAGGTTGGCGCGTTGTGTGGTGTTGTGTTGGCGGGTTTTTACTTGTCGTTTGCCTGCCACTCGTTCTGTTGTGCATACGTCGTCAATACGAAATTACAGTAAATGAACATATTGACCATTCGCCCGAAATATCCAGCCCGCCCGAAGGCGCAAGTTTTGGAGAAGCAATACGGACGGGAGCATTCTGGATTTTTGGACTCTCAATTTCGTTTTTCAACCTCGTCAGTTCGGGCGTCGGGCTCTACAACGAAAGCATCCTTGTCGAACGCGGATACGACGTCCAAACCTATCATTTCCTTCTTGTTCTTGCCGTTCCCTTCGGTTTGTTTGCCAATATGCTTGTTGGCTATCTTGCCCCAAAAGCAGGAGTCAAACGGCTGTTAATCATCTGTATGGCAGTGATGGGAGCAAGCAAATTTATGTTTCCCCTCATCGAAACACAGTTGCAGGTTTACATCTATACAGCCGTTTTTGCACTGTCGGGTGGAGGATTGAGCGTGCTGTTTTTCATTATTTGGGCTGATTTGTTCGGCAAACGCGAAGTCGGACGTATTCAGGGCGCTGCACAGATGCTGACCGTTGTTGCCTCAGCCGCCGGTCCGGTACTTTTTGCATGGTCGAAAGAACTGACATTTTCCTATACTGCCGCCTTCTATCTCAGTGGCGCTCTGACATTTGCTTTTGCCATTGCCGCCTGCTTTGTAAAAATAAAAACTAAAAATCACGCTTGAAATTTTAAAAAATAGTAGATAATTCAAAAAAAATTCATACTTTTGCAAACTAAAATATAAGATAATGAATACTGATATTCTTGTAATTATCATAGCATTCTGCCTTTTGCTTGTTGCCTCGGTATATCTCACAGTTCACCGTTTGCTTTTGGCGGACGAGAGGCGCAGAAACATTGAACTGCTGAAAACTTCAAAAAGTTTGACCGTTCCCATGCGTTTGCAGGCTTATGAACGGCTGATTTTATTTTTGGAACGGATTTCGCCCGACGCCATGTTGCTAAAACTTAAAAATCAGGCACAAACAAATGCCGACCTGCATTTGGCAATATTGCAGAACATACGTTTTGAGTATGAGCATAATATTTCTCAGCAACTGTATGTTAGCAACGAAATCTGGGCGCTTGTGAGAGAAACTAAGGATGCGGTGGCAATATTTGTTAGCGACGTTGCAAAGCAAACCGAGCCTTCGCATTCGTCTATCGAATTGGCTAACAAACTATTGAACAAAATAATGGAATGCGACGAGCCGCTTGTTGCCGCCACTATACGGGAAATTAAAGCCGAAGCCACAAAAATAATGTGAGAATATTTCTCAAAGAAATATCCTCACATCTGATAAATAATTAAATATATTTTTACGTAACTTACAGTTGTGGTCCGGCAGCCACCAGAGCCTTGCCTTCCGCCGTATCGGTGTACTGCTCAAAGTTTTTGATATACTTGGCAGCCAGGCTTCTCGCCTTCTTTTCCCATTCGGCAACATCCTGATAAGTGCTTCGCGGATCAAGAATATCCGACACATGGTCGAGTTTTTTTGGCACGGTCAGATTCAGTACGGGAATTTTCACCGTTTCCGCCTTTTCAATTGAACCATCGATAATTGCATCGATAATTGCGCGGGTATCTTTCAACGAAATACGTTTGCCCGTTCCGTTCCATCCCGTATTCACCAAATATGCTTTTGCTCCGTGTTCCTGCATTTTACCGCCAAGCGTTTGCGCATACTGTGTTGGATGCAGCGTGAGAAATGCTTCGCCAAAAGCGGGCGAGAACGAGGGAACCGGCTCGGTTATACCACGCTCGGTACCAGCAAGTTTCGATGTGTATCCGCAGAGAAAGTGATATTTTGCCTGAGCATCGTCGAGAATGGAAACCGGAGGCAGCACGCCAAAAGCGTCAGCCGACAGATACACAATTTTGCTTGCATGTCCGGCTTTCGAGGGCAGCACAATTTTGTTGATATTGTAGATTGGGTACGAAACGCGCGTATTTTCGGTAATCGAGCCGTCGGCATAGTCCGGTGTACCATCTTCTTTAACCACAACATTTTCGAGCAGAGCATCGCGTTTGATTGCCCTCCAAATATCGGGTTCGTTTTCTTCGCTCAGGTTGATAACTTTGGCATAGCAGCCGCCTTCGTAGTTGAAAACGCCGTTATTGTCCCAGCCATGTTCGTCGTCTCCAATGAGATAACGTTTCGGGTCAGCCGAAAGAGTGGTTTTTCCCGTGCCCGAAAGTCCAAAAAATATCGCAACGTCGCCTTTTTCGCCAACGTTTGCCGAGCAATGCATCGACGCCATGCCTTTCAATGGTAAGTAATAGTTCATCATCGAAAACATGCCTTTTTTCATTTCGCCACCGTACCAGGTGCCGCCAATAATCTGTTCTTTTTTTGTAAGATTAAACAATACAAATACTTCTGAGTTAAGATTTTGTTCTTTCCATTTTGGATTTGTAATTTTCGACGAGTTGAAGACCACAAAATCGGGTTCGCCGTAATTTTCAAGTTCATACAGCGAAGGGCGTATAAACATGTTAGTTACGAAATGCGCCTGCCATGCAACCTCCATTATAAAACGAACTTTCATGCGCGTATCGACGTTTGTTCCGCAGAATGTATCAACAACATAAAGTTTTTTCGCCGCGTTCAACTGTTTTAACGACAGCGCTTTAAGGTCGTCCCATACTTCGGTCGAAACCGGTTTGTTGATATTGCCGTCCCACCAGATGGTATTTTCGGTAACGGCGTCTTTCACAATGTAACGGTCTTTGGGCGAGCGTCCTGTGAAGATTCCTGTTTTTACCGATATTGCACCGGTTTTGGTCAGTTCGCCTTTTTCAAATCCCGTGTTGGCAGCGTCTGTCTCTGCCTGAAAAAATTGTTCGTAGGTTGGATTGTGGACAATTGCAATATTGCCTCCGATTCCATACTTTGTCAAATCTAATTTTGCCATTTTTATTAATTGAATTTTAAATATTTATATACTTTTTTTATCTTAATTTCAGCGCCATAAAACGCTGCAAAGGTACTGTTTTTTTTACTATTCCAATCAATATTTTTTTATTGAATGATTTTTTTCGGTAAAACCCTGTAATACTTGTTGTTGAAAACGCACAAAAACAGATTCATTCGTAATAAGCAATTTTTCTGACCATAATCACTTCTGGACAGTTATCGGCAACAGTTGCTCGCTGAATCCAGTTGTTATATTCGTCATATTTATACATATATACGTATTCCACAATCTGTTCGTCGGCAGAAGATATGGTGCATGTTATTTCGTTGCCCAAGCTGTCGTATTCGTATTTGACGCGCTGAGCGAGATTGTTACCTTCGTCGTAGAGTTCGGAGAGTGTAATTTGTCCCAGACTGTCATATTCGCCTGTCCATCTTTCTATTTGTAAGGATTTTACTGCACTTTCCGACGATACGGGCAAGCCATTTTTCAGCCTTATTTTCCGTTCAAAATTTGTACCTCCGGCATCGGTATTTACTGTTTCCACAAGGTTATTTTCGTCGATGTATTCAATTGAAACGGACTCGAAAAGGTGGTCTGTGCGGTCATAAAAATCCCGTTTTTTCTCCCGTTTTTTTGAATCGTAGGCAAAAACCTGCTTATAAAAAAATTCGTCCGACAGCAGACCCTCTTTATTCATCAGCAAATCGCCTGAATATTCAAATATTTCTCTAAAATAGAAATCTGTAGCCGAATCGGTCATCACACATTCGGCAATATTGCCATCGCGATTGAAATACAGCACAGATTCGTATGAAATAAAAGGCTCGTCGTCCAATTCAAAAAACGAGGGAGCATTACTTGTCCGTTCTCCCTGTTTGATGGTATCGTTCAGAACAACAGGCAAATAGTATATTTCCGTAATATTTTGAACTTTTCCTTTGATTTTCAATTTTTCGCAATCTGTTTTTATTCTGATTTTCTCGTTGTTGCAGGCAACAATTCCTGCGCAGAATAAAGCCAGAAAAATACTTGTTTTTCTCATAAAATATCTGTCAATTAATTTATCGCAGAACTGCCCCGACCTCCCTTTCAAATGTTTTCACAAAACCATTCATTATCTGTTCGATATGGGCGTCTGTCAGGGTTTTTTCTTCGTCCTGAATCACAAAACTCAAAGCATACTGTTTTTTACCGGCAGGAAGTTTGTCGCTTTCGTAAATATCAAATAATCCGACACTTTTGAGCAATTTTTTTTCCGCGCGGAATGCAAGATTGCGCAGAGTTGCAAACTCAATATTTTTGTCGATTACCAGAGCCAAATCTCTGCGAACTTCCGGAAAACGAGGCAGTTCCTTGAAGCGGATTTTGTCCTGTTTTACAAAATTCATAATACTTGCAAAATTTATTTCCGCATAATACACCAATTGATTGATGTCGAACTGTTTAAGTATCTCTTTCGACACAATTCCAATACTCAGCGTTGGCGCTCCCTTTGGCAGGGAAAAACTTGCGCCGTCGGCAAAAATATCTTTGGGAACAGAGCCAACGTTCAGATTTACAATATTTATTCCAAATCGCAGCAACAATTTTTCCACTACCGTTTTCAGGGAGAAAAAACTCGACGGATTTGCCTGTCTGTTCCACCAAAGCGGATTTTCGTTGCCGGTTGCAAACATAGCAATTTTTGTTTCTTCGCCGTATGCATTCAAAGGGTTATTGCCCTGTATATCTCTGAACGAATAAACGTTACCGGTTTCAAAAAATCTCAGGTCGGGATTTTTGTGATTGATATTTCTTGCAATTGCCTCCAACCCGCCAAACAGAAGCGTTTGTCGCATCACGTTCAATTCGTTGCTCAATGGATTCAGAAGTTTGACCGAATTTTCGGGTTTATATGTCTCCAAATTGCTGTAATATTCTGATTTTGTGAGCGAATTTGACATAATTTCCCTGTAGCCGTTTGCCGCCAAAAAATCGGAAATTGTATTCAACACCCTGTTTTTGTCCGGTTTTCGGAGGTAACTGAGCGTAGAATGTACCTGCGTTGGAATTTCGATATTATTGTAGCCGTAAATTCGCAGAATGTCCTCTATCACATCAAATTCCCGTTTGACATCAATTCTGTATGTTGGAACGCTTACGGAAAAACCGTCGCTGGTTTGGTCGATTATTTTCATTTCCAGCGCTTCGACAATTTTTTTGATTTCCGACGAGGGTATATTTTTTCCGATAACGCGATGAATATTGCTGTATGTCAGCCCAATAACAGCCGGCTCAACTTTATTTGGATAAATATCAATCAGTTCGGAAGATATTTCGCCTTCGGCAAGTTCCCTGATGAGCATGGCAGCGCGTTTAAGGGCGTAAACAGTTATGTTTGGGTCAGTTCCGCGTTCAAAGCGGAACGACGAATCGGTAAACAGCCCGTGATGACGCGAGGATTTGCGTATTCGGACAGGGTTGAAGCAGGCGGATTCGAGAAAAACATTGACTGTCTGTTCGGTAACGCCGGAATCGACGCCGCCGAAAATTCCCGCAATGCACATTGGTTTAACGGCGTCGCAAATCATCAAATCGCTTGAGGTCAATTTGCGAGTTTCTTCGTCAAGTGTTTTAAATTCAGCACCTTCATTGCAAGTGCGCACCACAACTTTCCGTCCTTCGATTTTGTCGGCGTCGAAAGCGTGCAACGGCTGACCAAGTTCGTGCAAAACAAAATTTGTAACATCCACAACATTGTTTTTTGGATTGATACCTATCGATTTAAGGCATTTTTGCAACCATTCGGGCGAGGGTTTTATTTTGACGTTTGAAACCGTTATTCCCGAATAGCGCAAACAGCCCTCGCTATCGTCAATTTCTATTGTATATATGTTTGAATGATTGTCGATTGTAAAATTGGAAACATCGGGCAAGACTGCTTTTGCGCCAAGATATGCCGCCAAATCTCTTGCGACGCCAAAATGCGAGGCTGCATCTATTCTGTTGGGAGTCAGACCAATTTCAAAAACTGTTTCGTCGTCGAGTTTCAGCACCTCCTTGATTTTAGTGCCCGGAACTGTGTCATTATCAAGCACAAGTATTCCTTCGTGCGAAGTTCCGACGCCAAGTTCGTCTTCGGCGCAAATCATTCCGAAGGAATCGACGCCACGTATTTTCGATTTTTTAATTTTAACTTCTTCGCCTGAGGAAAAAAACAGACTTGTACCCACCGTTGCAACAGCAACTTTCTGACCCTTTGCTACATTGGGCGCTCCGCACACGATTTGCAGCGGCTCGTTTGCGCCAATGTTTACTACGGTTACTTTCAGCCGGTCGGCGTCGGGATGTTTTTCACATTCAAGCACTTCGCCGGCAACAACGCCATTCAGTCCGCCTTTGACACTTTCCGTATGTTCAATCGATTCAACTTCCAAACCTATGGATGTCAATATGTTTGCTACTTCTTCCGGAGTTTTGTCGGGGCAGATATAGTTTTTTAGCCAGTTATACGATATTTTCATTAGTCTAATTACTTGATTACTTTGAGTTTGTCGCCTGCCTCGTTTTTTATTGTTCTGCGCCACGATTCCGGCAACTGTGGCTGCTCGGGCGAGGCGGGAATACCGGTTGGCGTGCGTAAAAATTCTCCGTTATTTTCCTTTTTTATATTTCCATCTATGTATTTAACAAGAAGATAGCGGTCGAGTTCCTTCCATTGCCGAACAGTGGACGCCGCAGTATTTACCGAAAAATCGGTAACAAATTCCACTGCTTTTTCTTTGTTTTCGCTGTACAGTTTTTTTGCATGTTCGTCGATAATTTCAACCATTTCGGCATATTTCGATTCGAGAGAGTTTTGCAGATTTATAACATCCTTGCTAACAGCATTGTAGCGAAGATAGGCAAAATGTGTAACTCTGCTGAAAATCCAAAACGCCGCATTGTCGGAATAAGTCAGCAAGTCGCCATTGCCCACGGCATATTCTTCCGGCACACGATTACTGCAACTGTATATTGGTGTTAAACACGAAGTTGCGGCGTCGTCAACGCCAAACCACAAAATTCCTGCCAAAGTTGCGGGCATACTGCTGCGCGATTCGGCAACAAACCAGAAACCTGTTTGCTGAGTGGCAATTGCACGCTCGTGGACATAGTCTTCGCCATCGACGCTCCATTGCATTGGACGCCAGCGATACGGTATTTTGAATGGTCCGGCTCCAACGTCCTGAGTCATATCCATTTCTGTTTCTTCGTAATGGTCTCTCATCATGCCGGCAACGTGTTCAAACGCAATTTTTTCGTCGGGTTTTATATACAGCGGCATTCTGTTTTTCAGGTCTTTGCCCATGGCATAGTCCTGATATTTCCACATATCTTTGTTTACGCTTTTGAAAAACGACCAAACGCGGGCGTCGCAAAAACGTGCGCCTCCAAAATCGACAGGGTTGTAAGTATCTGAAAAACTGAATAGTTGGTCTTCGCCGGTATAGAGTCCAAAATCTCGCGCCACCTTAGCAACATCGTGAGCATAAACAACTTCGATGCCCGGATTAAATATTTTGTCTATTTCCTTCGATGAGATTGAAATTTGACCGTCGCTCCACGGGAATGTGCGAATACGCGCCTGATTAGCGTGCGCCGAAACATATCCGTCGGGAATGCGAATGGCAACCCAAACGGCGCCTTTATTGAGATTTTGCTTTTCTTTTGCACTCTGTTTCAGAACAGTACCCTTGCCAACCATTTCCAGAATCCAAACTTCGTTGGGGTCGGCAATCGAAAACGATTCGCCGCCGGAGCGATAACCGTACTGTTCAACAAGTTCGGTCATTACTTTTATTGCTTCACGTGCATTTTTGGCACGTTGCAGGGTGATGTATATCAGGCTGCCATAGTCGATAATTCCTGTTGTATCAACAAGTTGATGCACGCCGCCAAAAGTTGTTTCGCCTATTGCCAGCGAGTGTTCGTTCATATTGCCAACAACCCGATAAGTGGATGTTGCCTGCGGAATTTCGCCCAGCAATTTGCCCGAATCCCATTCGTAAACCTGTAGCATTGTGCCGGTTGGATAGGTTGCCGCCTGCCAGAAATACAATTCGCCATACAAAGTATGCGAATCGGCGGCATAGGTTATATATGTTGAGCCATTTTGGGATGCTCCCTTGGTTATCAGAAAATTAGTACACGCCATCGACGCGACGGCTGCCCCCAAAAAAACAGTCAGTGTAACAAATAAATTTTTTATCATCTTTCTAATCTTAAAATTTCAACAATATTATATATGGTATAAATATTTTTTCAAAACAATATAATCATCACAAATCCAGAGTATTGATTATTCCGGCGATTTTACGTACAAAATCCCTTTTTTTGTCGAGTGGGGCATAAACATAGCCTTCGACGGTTATAACTATGTTTTTTTGTTTATCGATATACGAGCGGCTGAGGAAAGCGCCTCCCATATAATCGTTTACAAGTTCCCACAGTCCGCGTATTTCTCCGTATTGTCGATTATTTTTTTTATCATTTTTGATTTCCAGTTCGGGAGTAATAAAGTCGGTGGTAGTCATCCAACTGCTATCGCGTGCTCCGTGTACTTTTTCTTTCAAAATCGAGTTTCGTTTTTCGATTAAATAGTTCACTGTCAAACTACTGTCGCCAACAGCGGGAAAACTATAAACAAAAAGCCCCACGCTGGTGTTACTGGTCTGACTTTCAAACCACAAGAAATCGCTGTCGTTGCGCATCAGATAATATCCGGTGGGGACGGAAAGGTCTATCCCAAAGCGTTTTTTCACCGTATCGACGTTTTTTTCGTCGGCATATTGAAACGAAATGGCTGTTTGACGGTCGAGTTCTGCCTGTTCGTAAAGGTTTATCATTGCATTACTCTTGTCCGACAGGAGTTTGGCAATAGATTGAATATCTGTTCCAAAGGCGGTAATCACAATTTGCGGGTTTGCCCATGGGTCTCGAACAATTGTTAGTTTAGGTTCCTGATTTTCAGGGGCAATGCTTATGAGCAAAATATTTCGGTGTTTTCGCATCACCGAGTTCAGCGCGGAGTTGCTCACTTGAATGAGGCTGAACGAGGATTCGTGTTGAGGGAGCATAGGATAGGGCGTCTGCAATATGGCACGGATAGTGTCGCCAAGTTCGGAATCCCAGTCGGGATTACCGATAACTACCATAATTTCACCGACTTTGCCTATTGCCGACGGTCTTGGGGATTTGCCTGTTGCCGCTCCGCCACCGGAATCGCCACCGCAGGACGCCAATGCCAGCACGGCAAATATTCCTGTTAAAAGTTTTAAGGTAAAAATTTTTATATTTTCCATAATTTTATGTTTTATTTATTTCACAATATATGTCTTATGATGTCATTTCCAAGAGCAAGCGCCATAATCAGTATCAGAATTATCATTCCGACAACTTGTGCGCGGATGAGAAATTTTTCTCCGGGTTTTCGCCGCACAACTATCTCATATATAGCAAACATGGCATGACCGCCATCAAGTGCGGGTATTGGCAGCAGGTTCAGTACGGCAAGCATTATCGACAGAAATGCGGTTATATTCCAGAATGCCTGCCAGTTCCATGTGTTTGAATAGATTTTGTATATCGAGATAAAACTTCCTACCTGCTTGTATGTCTTTGTTTTAGGCGTGAAAATCATTCGTACTTCGCACAACTGGTCGCTTATGCGGTTTTTGGCTTTGAGTAACGCCGCCGGAAATACCTGTAAAATAGAATATTGTCGCTGTGTCATCGGAATAATTTCGCTAATATCGGGCTCGATAACTTCAATCCGCCCTTCGTTGCTTACCTGTGCCTGAATATCGAGCGACTCATTTTGCCTCAATACGTTGAGTGTTACCGTTGTGCCTTTATTTTGTCCGAGCAGTTCCCTGATTTTTAAATTGCCGCCTCGAATGCCGTTTACGCCCATAATTTCGTCGCCAACATACAAGCCCGACAGTTTATTTATCGAAGTGTCGGGTATTTCCTTGATTCTAAGCGGAATCATTGGCGCAATAAACCGTCCGCCGCTAACCATGTGCGAAATATATTTATAATAGTCGGGCTCGATATTGACAATTTCGTTGCCTCGCTGCAAACTGATGTTCATTTCCCTGTACAGTATCATTCGTTTTTGAATGTCGAGAAAATCCACCACCGGTTTTCCATTGATAGCAAGGACTTTATCTCCATTGCGGAAGCCCATTTCCAAAGCCGTTGAATCGCAGGCTATACCATATTTAATGTCGTTGTTGGCATAGTAACTGTCGCCCCAACACATCAGGACGCCAACATAAATAAAATATGCAAGGAAGAGGTTAAATATCACTCCACCAAGCATTATGAGCAAACGCTGCCATGCCGGTTTGGTGCGAAATTCCCATGGTTGGGGAGCGGTTACAAGTTGTTCGGTATCCATTGATTCGTCAATCATTCCCGAAATTTTGCAGTATCCGCCCAAAGGTAGCCATCCGACCCCGTATTCGGTGTCCGATTTTTTGGGTTTATACCTGAATAAAGCAAAGCCGGCGTCGAAAAACAAGTAAAATTTATCGACTTTGACTTTAAAAATTCGTGCGAAAAAGAAGTGTCCCAACTCGTGAATCAACACAAGAATTGACAGACTTAAAAGGAGTTGCGACGCTTGAGTTATAAATGTCATTTTTACTATTAATTACAATTTTCAAGTCGCAAAAGTAGATATAATAATTGAATTAATAAAATATATATGGAAAATTTGCTGCAAAAGCGGAAATTTGGGCGCTGTGTTTCGGCAAAAATGTTCAGAGTGGAAAATTTTGTGGGAGCGCCGCGTACCGGGATGTCCCTGTATGATTTATACTGATAAGCAGGGTAAACACAATTCACCACCAACGACATATAGACACATAATAATCAACACACAAATACAAGAAAACATTCCGACTTGCAAACAAATCACACCAATCAGGAAAAAAATTACAGTTTAAATATACTGTATATCAATAAAATCCCAAAAGGCGCAAATATTGAAAAAATATTTGCGAAATAAAAAAATAAGCGTTATCTTTGTCGCCATAAAATAATTGGTTGTTTTTAACAAAACGAAGATATAATACCATGAAATACAATGATAAAACGGCGTTAAAAATAGATTTTGAAACAGTAAAAACGGTTCGGAAAACGACAAATGAACAGCAAAAATGCGAATCGTCATTGGCTTCAAGTTTAGTGAGAATTGTGTTGCAAAGTATTAATTTTTAACCATAAAAAACGGATAATTTTATGGATGTACAGCAATTGGAAAAACTTGTAATCGCGTTGGCGGAGCAAGCTGAAGAATGTGAATGGATTGAATTTAAACTCAATAATTCCAATCCACAGGAAATAGGCGAATATCTTTCGGCTTTGAGCAACAGCGCCTGCTATCACAAAAAAGATTATGCTTATTTGATTTATGGAGTTGAGGATGACACACATAATCTGCTGGGAACTGATTTTAAGCCGCTACATACAAAAATAGGTAATCAGGAACAGGAAAACTGGCTTGCTACACAACTCAATCCGCGCATTGACTTTAATATCTTCGATTTTGATATTGATAATAAGCATTTTGCATTGTTTCGTATCCCTGCTACACGAAATACGCCAGTCAGTTTTCGAGGCGAATATTATATCCGTATCGGAAGTTACAAAAAACGACTTGATGAGCATCCCGAGCGCGAACAAAAAATTTGGAACGTAGAGAAACAACTTGTTTTTGAAAACGAAATCGCTGCAAAAAATATCGGTGAAGATGAACTCCTTAGGATGATTGATTATCCCGATTTTTTCGATATGCTTAAACTTCCTTTACCCGACAATCGTAAAGGCATCATAGACCGTATGTTACAAGAGAAAATCATCCTGAAAAACGGTAACGGCTACGATATAAAAAACATTGGCGCATTGCTTTTTGCTAAAAATTTAGAGGATTTTGAAACCATTGGACGCAAGGCTGTTCGCGTAATTTTTTATGATGGAAACAGTCGAGTGAACGCGCAGAAAGAACGTTTGGGAACAAGGGGATACGCCATTGATTTTAACGATATGATTCAATATCTTGACGATAATTTACCCTCGAAGGAAATCATTGACAAAGGATTGCGACAAACCATTCGCCCCTTTCCGATACTTGCATTGCGCGAGTTGGCAGCAAATGCAATGATACATCAGGACTTCTCAATTTCAGGCACTTCGCCTATGATTGAAATTTTTGGCAACCGCATAGAAATCACCAATGCCGGCAAGCCTCTGATTGACCCGATGCGTTTTATCGACCACAATCCTGAAACCCGTAACGAACTGCTTGCTCGATTTATGCGCCGATTGAATATCTGCGAAGAACGAGGCAGCGGATATGACAAGGTAATAGTTGAATGTGAAAAATTTCAACTGCCTGTCCCCGAAATATTAGCGGAAGAAAGATATACAAGAATAATAATACGGGAACGAAAAACTTTTGTTCAAATGGACAAAACGGACAGAATAAATGCATGTTATTTACACGCTTGTTTGAAATATTTGAGTGGCGATTTTATGACAAATCAGTCATTGAGAGAGCGTTTTGAATTAGAGAGCAAAGCATCGTCTGTGGTTTCAAGAGTGATTACGGATACTATAAATTCAAGTTTGATAAAAATGATAAATACAGACGGAAATTCTAAAAAATATACACGCTATGTTCCAATTTGGGCATGATAGTTTTACTCTACGTTATTCTACAAAAACCGAAGTCAAAAAATGTAATACGCTGATAATCAACATTATCTTTACTCCGTTTTACTCTACGTTATTCTACATTATCTTGCGTGTATCCGAATTTTCGGACAGACACTATACGCGCTATGTTCCGATTTTGGCTTGACCGTTTTTACTCTACGTTATTCTACAAAAACGAAGGTCGAAAAATGTAATACATTGATAATCAATCGTAGTGTTATTCTGTTTTACTCTACGTTATTCTACATTATCATATTTGACGCTTATTTGATTGGGCAAAAAATCTGATTTCCACGCAAATTCGGTAGAGATAAAATGATTGACCCAAGAAAATTTTCATCCGAACTGAAAAAATTTCGGATTTCGAAAATTTTGTTGTAATTTTGTGCGGTCGCATGAAATGTGTTTTGCGATAAAAATTACTGTAAATAAGTAATTTATAAAAATATCATCTTGCTTTTTTATCAGCAGAATGAAGTACGTGCAAAAGTTGAATATATAAATAAAACTGAATAATACGATGAATTTATTGAAAGTTATTCTGATGAGCCTCAGTGTTATAACAGCAGCAGGCGCGGCGGCGCAAACGCCCGACGCAACGGAAATAGTGAAACGAGCCGACGACAACCGTCGCGGCGCCAGTTCCTGTTCCGAAATCCGCATGACCATAATCCGCCCCACCTGGTCGCGCGAAATAGGCATCAAATCGTGGTCGAAAGGCAACGACTATTCGCTGACCCTGATTACCTCGCCGGCAAAAGAAAAGGGTCAGGCGTTTCTCAAACGGCAAAAAGACCTGTGGAACTGGCAACCAAGCATAGGACGGATGATTAAAATGTCGTCGAGCATCATGGGGCAGTCGTGGATGGGCAGCGATTTTACCAACGACGATATGGTGCGCGAATCTTCGACGGTGAACGATTATACGCACCGGCTCGAAAAAACCGAAAAAGTGCGTGAGTTCGACTGTTACAAGGTGATTCTCACCCCAAAAGAAAATGCCCCCGTTGTTTGGGGTAAAGTGGCGATGTGGATTTCAACCGACGATTTTGTCGAAATAAAAACGGAATTTTACGACGAAGATAATACGCTGATAAACACCTTCAACGGCTATGACGTCAAAACTTACGGCAAACGAAAACTGACCTCGCGCATGGAAATAATCCCCGCCGACAAACCTGCTCAGAAAACCGTGATGAACGTCGATAAATACGAGTTCGACCTGCCAATCGACGAAAGTTTCTTCTCGCAGCAAAAAATGAAAAACGTCAAATAGCAACAATCAATCCTGTAAAACAATCATGACCAACTATTTGGGAAAACCGAGTAAATTATCGTGGCGCAATATCTGGCGCAATCGTCGCCGGTCGCTCATAACAATGGCGTCGGTGTTTTTTGCCGTATTTTTCTGTGTGATAATGACTTCCTACTCCACAGGCATGTGGGATAAAATGATAGAAAACACCTTGCGCACACAGGCAGGACATGTTCAGATTCACGGAAAAGGCTATTGGGACGACAAAATTATCGACAATTTTCTGTCGCTCGACTCGAAGAGCCTCGCCCGCTTGTCCGGTCTTGACAATATCGAAAATGTTTCGCCCCGCGTCGAAACTTTTGCCATGGCTTCGTATGGAACTGTCAGTAAGGGTATTGCACTCATTGGAGTGTCGCCGGCGCAGGAAGCCGCCAAATCCAATCTCCCCGTCCGACTTGCTCAGGGTGAATACCTTACCGAAACCGACAACGGCGTTCTGATTGGCGAAGGACTGAGTCGATACCTGAAAGCCGGCGTCGGCGACACTCTGGCGCTCATCGGGCAGGGATATCACGGAACAAGCGCGGCAGGGCTGTTTCCCGTGCGCGGAATACTGAAACTGTCTATCGATGAGATGAATAGCGGAATGGCATATCTGACGCTGGCGGCGGCGCAACAATTTATCGACATGCCCGACGGTTACAGCGGCATACTTGTTTCAATAAAAGATAACACCCTGTTAAATAAAACAATACGCGAAGTACAACAGACAGTGGACACGGCAATGCTCGACGTTTATCCATGGAAATTTACTATGGAAAGACTGTTGCAAACCGCCGAATCGGACAAAGCCTTCAATTATGTGGTACTCCTTATATTATACGTGATTGCCGGTTTCGGCATACTTGGCACAGTGATAATGCTCACCGGCGAACGGCGACGCGAATTTGCCGTCATGATATCGCTTGGTATGCCACGACGGCGTTTAGCCTCAGTCGTTGCACTCGAACTGCTGATAATGACGCTCTGCGGCGTAGCGGCAGCATTGCTGATAACCGTTCCCGTAGCATATTTTTTCGCCCTGAATCCGATAGAAATATCGGGCGACATGGCGAAAATGTACACCGACATGGGCATGGAGCCGGTAATGCCAATGTCCACAACGCCATCGATATTCATCACCCAAATCGTGATTGTAACCGCAATCACCGCGCTGACCGCAATTTATCCCATCCGTAAAATCTTCACAATGAAAATAGTAGGACGGGAATAGTGATTTACGATTTTTGATTTTTGATTTACGATTTACGATTTTTGATTTACGATTGATGATTGGTTGAAAAAAAGGGTTCAACAGATAATTGTGTGGAAACTTTTGTTTTTAAATAAATTACCGATACAAACCCCTTATTTCCTCAAGCGCCCTCAGTAGCCCTGATACCCAACGTAAATCGCCCTTATTTTCTCAGAGAAAATATAAGGGAATAAGGGTGTAAGGACGCTATTAATCGCGTCTCTACTAAGGTAGCCTTTGGAAATAAGGGTTCTATGGATTTTCCACACAATTCACGGTTGAACCTTGAAGTAAATCAATTTAGGTATCATATACGATATTCATATTAAAAAAAGAGGCTGCCCTTTGCGGGGCAGCCTCTTTTTAATTATTACCGGTATTTTTTACCGTTTTTTACTACGTAATTCGTAATTTACCATGGTACTCCATAAACCTCTATTTCTGCCATGCGGGTTTCCGAGTGTGCCACGAAACGCACTTTGGTGGTTACCACCGGCGCGAACGAGGTTTCGTAATCTATTTCAGGATTGTTTGTTTCCGATACAACGGTTTGCCAATCGCTGCCGTTCCATGTCTGAAATTCAAATACTTGCTGATTGTAGCCATCTTGTGGCGCTCCGCTGCTGCTGCGGTTTTTGAAATTCATGCTGGTGATGGCATACGAGCCAGCGAGGTCGATTTCTATCCAATGCGGGTCGGAATTGTTTTCCGATACCCAGCGATTTCCGTTTACAACGCCGTCCACAGCATTATGTCCCTGATATCGGTCTTCGGCATTGCGAGTGTCGCTGGTGGTGGTTTGCTTGCCCAACACCACGTTCTCCAAAGGAACGCTGGATGTTACGCCTCCCATTGCAGCTATTTCTGTGTCGGTCAAATTGCGATTCCACAGGGCATAGCCTGCGCAGGCTATGTCGTTTTCTTCGCCTGGGTCGCCGCTTATATATCCGTCGGTAAATATCCAGAAGAAGTCTTTAAGACCCATCTGATCTTCGCTTATGCTTCCCCATGTGCAGTTATGCAAAAACGTTCCGTTGAGATATATATCGTATTTTTTATTACCGTCGGAAACATCAACAACAACCACAATGCGATGCCAGACGCCAGCGTCAATCGGATTGGAATAGCTGCTGCGCCCGATGCCTCCAGCGCTTCGTATAAATACCTGAGCATCAGTTTCTCTGTTGATGTGAGTATTCAGCAGGGCGTACCAGACCGAGCCACCGCGGATAACATCCCACATCATGGTATATTTATACACGGGAGCGGTAACGGGATTGGCTATTCTGACATGGTCGTTTTTGCCAATCATCACTGCGTTTCTGCCGGATACGGGGTTCTGGTCGGGTATAAATTTTGCTCTGATTGGGTCGCTGTTGCTGGAATGCGGATTCGGGATAAATTCCAGCGGAACGGTTCCGATGGAGGGTTGCGTGAGGTCGGATGCATTGGTAAATGCATAATAGAGCGTTGGCGACATTAGCGATACGCGGTAGTCGGCAATACCGTCTGTTATTGGGATATAGCCGTCGGCGGAGAGTTTCAGCGATCTGTAATTGACGCCTCCGCTCAACATGGTCAGTCTCAGTTTGTTTTTCCCTGCTACAAGTTGCAGTTTGGGCTGCTCTATGCTGGGGTTGTTATCGTAAAACCACCGGAAGTCGCTGAAACCGCCGCCCCAACCGTTGACGGTGTAAGGTCCCAAATGAACCGAATCGCTTGCATTAACCACATCAAGGGCATAGCTGATATTGGCATTATTGATTGCCATATTGACGTCGAAGAGATATTCGCCTGCTGTTTCCACCTCGATAGTAAATTGCACCCATTCGTCGGCGTTTGTCCAGCCGATATTTGGCGGGTCGTTTTCGATGTCCACCTTACAATCGGTTTCACCCAGGTTGCCGCGATAGTCGTTGCCGCCGTCGCGGTTGGTGTCGCTGTCGTGATAACCTACGCCGTCGCCGCCCAAGTCAAAATCGACTATTGGTATGGTGAGGCTGGTCGAACCGAGCAATGGGGCTTTATTCACAATACTGCTGTTGGGAAAAGGTGTTTCCTCGCCTGTTGTGTTGGAAACGGCAACCAGTCCCGTTTTAAAGCCGAATAAAACTGTATCTTTTCTCATTTTCGATACGGTTACTTCTGCTTGATTATTATTCTGATCGGTATATTTCAGAGTATATTCATACAGAGGGTTGTCGGGAATAGAAACAAGCAGTCCGTTGCCAAATTTGGTTGCTTTTGTTACGCCTTTTGCAGGGGGCAGGTTGTCCATGATTTTGAGAGCGACGAGATGCGTCCATGCTCCCCATGCTCCTCCATCTTTAACATTGTAGCGAATAGTGTTGTAGCCTGCTTTCAGGTGTATTTTGGGCCAGCCGTTTTCTATTGTTTCTTCGGGATAGGTTTCGTAGTACCATATATAGCCCGATGTGTTGCGGGGGGTGTAAGTAGTTTGTTCTTCTCCATTGACCGACAGCGAATATGCAAGTGGGCGTGCATCTATTTTCACATTAATGTCATAGTAGTAGTCACCTTCTTCCTGCACCATAATCGTATATGCCAGCCAGTGGCGATTGCCAAGATCGGTAACATCTACGTCGCCTGTTGCGAGCCCGTGTGCATTCACGGGATTGTCGCCTTCGTTGAGATCGGCGGTGCGGTAAGCATTTGAAGATCCTGCTCGACCTACATCGAAGGCTACTCCTGCTCCGCCGCCGTCAAAATGTCCGGCTTTTATTATTGTAGCACCGGTGGGGCGAATGGTGTATCGCAGGTCTTGTATATCGGCGTCGGGAAAGGCAATTGCGGTTTGGTCTGTTGGTGTGGCGCGTAAATTTCTGCCGAAATCGGGAATCAGCACCCAGTTGCGTTTGGAGGGTTCCACATTTATTGATTTTCCCTGCCCGCGCGAGTCGATATAGTCTAATTTATAGGCTATCTCTTCGGTATCGACAAAAGTTGCAAGCAGCCCGTTACCAAACTGAGTGGCGCGGTAAACGCCTATTCCTGTCGATGTTTTCTTTGCCGCGCCCATGGCTTCAACCTGTCCTGCGTCGAGGGCAGTATTGACCCAGACTGCTATATTGGCAACGTGGAACGATGCGGGTAAAATGATATAGCCGCCGCCACGGAGTGGGGCAAGGTTACCTTCATTAGGATTATAAATTGTTCCATCGATATAGGTTTTTACAATGGGATTCGCAGGGTCGGTGCGGTCGCAGGTATATACCATGCGTTGCCATTTCCCCGGAGCACGGCGATTGCCGTCCACCTGAGCATTTCCGTAAATATTCTGAGTCCAATTGGAGGCATTAATGAAACTTACGCTGTTCTGCGGATATGGGAGGTAGGTGTCGAACATTACGGTATATTTCAGCAGATCAACGCCATTGTCGTAAGGGACGGGTATCCGTATGCGGTCGTCGCCATTGTTGGCGTTGGTACCCGCAAACGTAATTGCCCTTTCGCCGTCGGGCGCGTATGGCGAAGGCTTAACCACATCGCTAATATCGTCAATTACAGCGCCGTCCACTTCAAAGCGCAGAAACAGGTCGCCAATGGTTGGTCGCCGGTAGTCGCTGGAGAAGTCGAAAGTGTATTGCAGAACGGGGGTTGTGCCGCCGAAAGCCGATTTGGGCACAATTCGCAGAGTTTTGATTTCTGCGCCGCCATCAAGATGAAACTTCAATTTCAGTTTATGCCTGCCTTTGCTGAGCAGCAGCGCAGTTTGCTGGCTGGGGAGGTTGGCATAGTACCAGCGATAGGTAATATTGCCTGTGCCGCCAATTATGAGAATGCCATAATCTTCGTCGTCCACCTGCAATTGTAAGCCAATCAGGTTACGGTTGGCTATATTGATATCGAACAGATATAGACCTTCTTCCATCACATCGAGCGAATATTGCAACCATTCGTTTGGACGGATATCGCCCACATTGCCTTCGATACCGATGTCCACACCGCAGTTGGGTTCACCGAGGGTGGCGCGATAGTCTTCGGCAAGAGTATTTTGCGCCTCTTCGTCGTGCCAGCCAACTTCGGCGCCATAGTCAAAATGACGGGCGTCTATCAAAGTTGTTTTTGAGCCGGATATGGGCGACGAAATGTCGTTAACTCTGATAGCGGCGGGGTCCACGCGCATGGTGTCGGTGCTTCCCGGACGGCAGTAGAGGCTGGAGATTTTTAGATCTGCAAAATAGTCGGGGACTAAGGAAATACTGTCGCTGGGCAACACTAAGGTTTTCCGATCCGTGCTATCGATATTGACATAAGTGAGTTCGGTTCCCACGAGCAGTGGCGACGACTGTGATTTCCAAACCAGCAGCAATCCATTGCCAAAATGTGTGGCGGAGCTGGGTTTACGGCTACCTACCACAACATTGATATCGCGTTTCAAACCACTGGCTCTCACGGTTATCCGTGTTGCTCCGGGCGATACGCCTTCCACCACGCCTTCGGCGCTGACCGTTGCTATCGACGCATTGTCGGACGACCAGTTGAACGTAGTGTTTTCGAGGCTGGCATTTATCTTGACGGTCTGTCCCACAAGTAATTCCAGCGAATTTTGATCCGTATAGATTTCATCGTTACCTATCGGATCCTTATCTACTTCGTCGATGCACGAGCTCATTCCCGCTGCAAAGACAAGCATTAACATGGAGTAAAAAAATCTTTTCATTTCTTTTTCTATTTTTTAATTATAAAATCT
>JAITIA010000192.1 GCA_031279695.1 Prevotellaceae bacterium
CAATTCAGCCTTATAAACATGAACGGGCGCATGTTCGACCCGCTGCTCGGTCGCTTCCTTTCGCCCGACCCATACGTGCAAATGCCGGATTTTTCGCAGAATTTTAACAGATATGCGTACTGTTTGAATAACCCGCTGGTTTATACGGATGAGGATGGAGAGTTTTTATTGGTGGCTATTATTGTGGGAACTGTTATATCTGCTGCTATTAATTATGGTTCGCAAGTGTATAGAAATTATCGACAAGGAATGTCCGGCAAAGATGCATGGTTCAATAAAATTGACTTTGCTGATGTTGCAATTTCCGGTATTGCCGGAGGGCTTTCGGCAGCTTTTCCTGTAGCCGCTCCTTGGATAGCTTATGCTACTCCGGTTTTTCAAAATGCAGTTGATTATACGCCGTCGGATCAATGGAAATCTGTTTTTCATTCGGGACAGAGAAATAAACCAATAGATGAATGGGCAATAAATTCAGTTATAGATGTAATGACAATAGTTACAACTAAAATTTGGCAAAAAGGTATTGGTACTCCTAAAAATAACAATAATACTAATATCAATAATGCTGTAAAAGAGATGATTGATGACATAATATCTATAGAGATAAAGTTTGAGTCGAGTCCTGAATTTGCACCTAATAAAGCATATCCCAACGAAATACCACCCTATATCCCAATGCCAATACCAATCGATCGTCCTTTTAATAAAAAAATTGAACGATATAAAAACATTTCAACTAAAGATATTCATCCATATTTACAATTACATAAGAATTTTAGTTACTTATGAAAAATAATTGGAAAAAAGACATATTGGATGGTATTGCAGCCCTTGTTCTTATTGGTATATTATTGGGGATAACAGTTCTGATAATTAATATAAAAGAGACTCATTTGCAAAAAGAAGGAGTAATATCCAACGGAATTATTACATACTGCGCCAACAAACAACTGATAAATATTGCGTATTGTTTCAGAGCATCCAATAATGTTGTTTATACAGGGAAAAGAAGCGTTAATAAACAATACAATATAGGTGATACAATATATGTAGTATATTTGGAAAATAATCCTGAAAAACACAAAATGATGGATAAATACAGCGAACATGATCAAAAATTTTTGCAAAATGTACAAATACGCTTGGCAAATGATGATAAAAAACAGATTAAATAGAAATCAATAAATAAATTATATGAAAACATTATTTTATATTACATTGTTATTGCTGATTGCAAGTTGCAGCACGCCGGAAAGTGAAACTTGTCATAGAGGAATTACATTCTTTAATAATTATTATAAAGATACATATATAAGCAGTATGAGATCTTATCCTGATACTCTGTATGATGTTACAAGATATTACTTTATAGTATCTCAGGCTGTTTTTACAAAAACGCTAAGCGGGCACAATAATAGAAGATCAATCAGCACTCGTAGAGGGTGCGCGGAAAGTTGGTTTCAGTATGGAGATACCATAAAATCGTGCTTTGTTTTCGATGCCGATGTATTGGAAAATGAATCAGCGCAAACAATTCTGGATAATTATCTTGTCCTGCAACGCTATGATTTAACCTTAGATAATTTAATCCAACTAAATTTTATGTTACCATTTCCGCCAACCGAAGAAATGAAACATATAAGAATGTATCCGCCGTATGGAACTTATAATGAGGAGAAATAAAGAATATCGTAAAAATATAAATAATTAAAATAATAATATCTTATACAAAAATAAATAAAAACAATTATGAAAAAAATTTTATTGATTGGCATTTTTTTGATGGTTTCCGCTTTATGCATGGCGCAAACCGAATACAAAAAGGAATTTGCCTTGGGCGCAGGCGCGGGTTATACCAGCGACGGCATGATGGCGCCGGAAATCTTTGGTCAAATGAACTTTAAAACAAAAGCAATTCCCCTAAAAGCCAAATTGGGGTGCAATTATCATCCATTCAATGCCCAATTACGCGGGCTAAAAAAATTGAAAGCCGAAGGAATAGGTTTATTTGCGGAAGCAGATATCTATCCATTCCGGAAATATTTATTTGCCGGCGTCCGTTGGGATGGAATTACTTTCAACTGGCTTACAAAGAGCGCATTATCAACAGTCAATGAAAACGTATCGTTTATTGGATTTACCGGCACAAATATTTATGGACTTGCAGGGCTGGATGTGCCTGTTTTTCAAAGAATAAATTTGCTTTTATATGGAATGTTCGGCGCTCAGCAATACAAAATATCAGATAGCGGGTTTTCGTCTGGCGATTATATCGTAAACAATCTTGTATCAGAAGAACACATTCGATTTGTGTATCAGTTTAATATCGCTGTTTCCATACGAATAAAGTAAAAATATGTCCATAAAGTTCGGTCAAAAGGACTGGGCAATCCCATGTCCCGCAGAGAGGGCGCGTTATACGGAATGTTCAATCGTTGGTTCTGCCGGCGTCGTCCCTGTGGAACTTTGGACATAGCGGAGTTTTCTGCATAAATCAATAGCGCCTCAATCTTTTTTTTCAACCTTTTTGCCATCAAAACTGAAAATTCAAAAAAATCAATTACCTTTGCCGCCGGTAAAAATAAAGATAATGGAAAAGAAACGCAATGCAATAGCCTCTTTTATAGAGAAATATTTTCTGCATTTCAATGCTGCAACCTTGGTTGACGCCGCAAAAGCATACGAAAAATGTCTGGAATCGGGACAAAAAATGATGATAACCCTTGCCGGCGCAATGAGTACTGCCGAAATGGGCAAACTGCTGGCAGAAATGATTCGACGCGACAAGGTGCAAATTATCACTTGTACCGGCGCAAATCTCGAAGAAGACATCATGAACCTTGTGGCGCACAAGAGTTACCGGCGTGTTCCCAACTATCGGGATTTAACTCCGCAGGACGAATGGGCGCTGCTCGAAAAAGGACTTAACAGGGTAACAGACACTTGTATCCCCGAAGAAGAGGCTTTTCGACGGCTGCAAACTCATATCTTTGCACAGTGGAAAAAGGCGGAAAATGCCGGAGAACGCTGTTTTCCACACGAATATATGTATAAAATGCTGCTGTCGGGCGATTTGCAGCAATATTACGAAATTGACCCCGCCGACAGCTGGATGCTTGCCGCCGCAGAAAAAAACCTGCCGATAATTGTGCCCGGCTGGGAAGATTCCACAATGGGCAATATCTTTGCATCGTACTGTATCAAAGGCGAACTCAAACCCTCGACAACAAAATCGGGCATCGAATATATGACCACGCTTGCCGGCTGGTATATGAAAAATTCAGCCGCCGGCGTCGGATTTTTCCAAATCGGAGGCGGCATTGCCGGCGATTTCCCCATTTGCGTCGTCCCAATGCTCTATCAGGATTTGGAAATGACCTCAACTCCTTTCTGGAGTTATTTCTGTCAAATATCCGATTCTACAACAAGTTACGGCTCGTATTCGGGCGCTGTTCCCAACGAAAAAATCACCTGGGGCAAACTCGACGTCAATACGCCAAAATTTATCATCGAATCGGATGCAACAATAGTAGCCCCGCTGATTTTTGCGTGGCTTTTGGATATGTAATTTTTTAATAATTAAATAAATAATGACAACATTTTTAGTTTTTGGATTAGGCACCGGCGAAATCATCGGCATCGCCGCTCTGGTTTTACTGCTGTTTGGTGGAAAAAAAATCCCCGAACTTATGCGCGGATTAGGTAAAGGCGTGAAAAGTTTCAAAGAAGGGGTCAAAGGTATTGAAAGCGATATAACTGCATCGATAGAAAGCGATACCGATTCGTCGATTGCAGAAAAATCGTCAGCCTCGGAAACCTCAACTTCGGACAATACTTCAAAATCCGACGCCTAAACGTTTTGACACTTCAACATTTGCAGCATTGATTAGTGATTAACGATATGCTGCAAATGTATTTTGTCAGTAAAATCATACCATAATAATATGTACAGATGAAAATTCTTGTTGTTGACGATGAACGCAGTATCCGCAACTCGATGAAAGATATTCTGGAATATGAAAACATCGAAGTTGTGCTGGCTGAAAATGGGGCTTCGGCTCTGGAAATCTTTCAGAAAAACAGTTTCGACCTTGTTTTTTGCGATATAAAAATGCAGGGAATAGACGGCATCGAAGTTCTTGATAAAATGCAGAAACTGAACGCCGAAATCCCCGTTGTGATGATTTCCGGACACGGAAATATCGATACCGCTGTGGAATGTATCAAAAAAGGCGCTTACGATTTTATCGAAAAACCGCTGGATCTCAACAGAATTCTCATCACATTGCGCAATGCTACCGACAAAACCGCTCTGGTTAAGGAAACAAAAAAATTGCAGCGCAGAATGCGGAAAACATCTGATATCGTGGGTAATTCCGAAAGTATTAAAAAAATTAAGGACATTATTGCTCGTGTTGCCCCAACGGAAGCGCGGATTTTGATAACCGGTGCAAACGGAACAGGTAAAGAACTTGTTGCCCGACAGTTGCACGAGCAAAGCAACAGAAATACAGGCGTTTTTGTGGAAGTCAATTGCGCCGCAATCCCCTCCGAACTTATTGAAAGTGAACTGTTTGGGCACGAAAAAGGCTCGTTTACCTCAGCCGTCAAACAGCACAAAGGCAAATTTGAACAGGCGCACGGCGGCACTCTTTTTCTCGACGAAATTGGCGATATGAGTTTGGCGGCGCAGGCAAAAGTGCTGAGAGCCTTGCAGGAAAACAAAGTGCTGAGAGTGGGCGGCGATAAGGATATTGTTGTGGATGTGAGAGTTATTGCAGCAACTAACAAAAATCTGCGCGGAGAAATTGAAAAAGGAAATTTCCGCGAAGACCTCTATCACCGTTTGAGCGTGATAGTTATCCATGTTCCCGGACTGAACGAGCGCAAAGAAGATATTCCTCTGCTGGCAAAACATTTTATCCGCGAAATTTGCGAAGAATACAGTATGCCATCGAAGGAAATCACCACAAATGCAATAAAAGAACTGCAAAAATTTGCGTGGACAGGCAATATCCGCGAATTTCGCAACGTTGTTGAACGCCTCATGATTTTGTGCGACAAGGTAATCGACACAAAGGACGTGCAGGCTTATGCCATGCCTCTGTTCAGTGATTAGTGGTTAGTAGTCAGTGCCTGCGGCGGTTATGTGCTCTGTGTTTCTCTGTACACCTCTGTGTAATTTTTATAACACGGAGTTTCACAGAGACACTGCCCACTCAAAAATCATCATTTTTTTGATTTTTTTTGAATTTTTTACCCTCGAACAGGGCTGTTTTTGCTGTTGTAGAGAAAAAAATTTCAAAAAAATTTCAAACATAAAAAAGTTTGTATCACAGGATATTATTCAACAAACATCAAATTATTTTTCAGGCAAAATAAAAAAATAGTTTGTCAATTCAAAATTAGTATCTATCTTTGCGCCCTTGTACATACATTATTTTAATAAAGATATTATCATATAAAACGTTAGTTAATATGGCATTAAAAAAAGACACAAAGTTAAAGAGTAATTTTAATAAAATAACTATTTCTTTAGCTTCCCCCGAAGAAATTACGGAACAGTCGCATGGCGAAGTTTCCAAGCCAGAAACAATAAATTACAGGACATATAAGCCTGAAAAAGACGGACTTTTCTGCGAGCGTATTTTTGGACCAGTAAGAGATTACGAATGTCATTGCGGAAAATACAAGCGAATCCGCTATCGTGGAATAACTTGCGACCGTTGCGGCGTCGAAGTTACAGAAAAAAAGGTCAGACGCGAACGAATGGGTCATATCTCTCTGGTTGTGCCGGTTGCGCACATTTGGTATTTCCGCTCCGCTCCCAACAAATTGGGCTATCTGCTTGGTATCCCGTCAAAAAAACTCGAAGCAGTGATTTACTACGAACGTTACGTTGTTATCCAGCCCGGAGTAAAAGCAAGCGAAGGCGTAAACAAATTCGACCTTCTGTCGGAAGACGACTATATCCAGCTTACCGATACTTTGCCGAAAGACAATCAGTCTCTGGAAGATAGCGACCCCAATAAATTTATCGCAGGAATGGGTGCCGAGGCAATTTATACACTGTTGGAAACTCTGGATTTGGACGAACTGTCGTACTCGCTACGCCACAAGGCAAGCAACGAAACATCGCAACAGCGTAAGGCTGACGCGCTTAAACGTCTCAATGTGGTTGAAACATTCAGAGCGGCACGCAACATAAACAGACCGGAATGGATGATACTCAAAGTGATACCCGTTATTCCGCCCGATTTGCGCCCCTTAGTCCCTCTGGACGGAGGCCGCTTTGCTACATCGGACTTGAACGACCTGTACCGCAGAGTTATTATACGTAACAACCGTCTCAAACGCCTGATTGAAATCAAAGCGCCAGAAGTGATTCTGCGTAACGAAAAACGAATGTTGCAGGAATCGGTGGATTCGCTGTTCGACAATTCGCGCAAATCAAACGCCGTCAAAACAGAAGCCAACAGATCGCTGAAATCGTTGAGCGACAGTTTGAAAGGCAAGCAGGGACGATTCCGCCAAAACCTTTTGGGTAAACGTGTGGACTATTCAGCCCGTTCGGTTATTGTGGTTGGTCCGGAACTGAAAATGCACGAATGCGGTTTGCCAAAAGAAATGGCTGCCGAACTCTATAAACCGTTTGTAATCCGCAAACTTATTGAACGCGGGATAGTTAAAACAGTTAAATCGGCAAAAAAAATAGTCGATCGCAAAGACCCCGTTGTTTGGGATATCCTTGAAAATGTGATGAAAGGACATCCCGTTCTGCTCAACCGTGCACCAACACTGCACCGTCTTGGTATTCAGGCATTCCAGCCCAAACTGATAGAAGGAAAAGCAATACAATTGCATCCGCTTTCGTGTACAGCCTTCAACGCCGACTTCGACGGCGACCAAATGGCTGTGCATCTGCCGCTTGGCAACGCCGCCATTCTCGAAGCCCAACTGCTGATGCTTGGCGCTCACAATATTCTTAACCCTGCCAACGGAGCGCCCATCACCGTACCGTCGCAGGACATGGTGCTTGGTCTCTACTATATTACCAAAGCAAAACAGGATGCAAAAGGCTCAGGTTTAATATTTTATGGTCCAGAGGAGGCAATAATTGCATACAACGAAAAAGCAGTTGATTTGCACGCAGTAGTAAAGGTAAAACAGAAACTGCTGCAAAAGGACGGAACAGAAAAAGAAGAACTGATTGAAACCACCATTGGTCGCATAATGTTCAATCTCGTAGTACCCAAGAAAGTAGGTTACATCAACGAACTGCTCACAAAAAGATCGCTGCGCGATATTATAGGTATGGTGATGAAAACCACCGGCACCGCTACAACCGCCAAATTCCTCGACGATATAAAAGACTTGGGCTACAATATGGCGTTTCAGGGCGGTCTGTCGTTCAATCTCGACGATGTGATTATTCCCAACGAAAAAAACGAACTCGTTAAACAAGGCTACGAAGAAGTTGAAGAAGTGATGAATAACTACAACAACGGCTTCATCACAAACAACGAAAGATATAACCAGATTATTGATATTTGGACACATACAAATGCCAAACTGACTCAAACACTGATGGAACGGCTAACGTCCGACAATCAGGGTTTTAATTCGGTATTTATGATGCTCGACTCCGGCGCTCGCGGCTCGAAAGAACAAATTCGCCAGCTGTCGGGGATGCGCGGATTGATGGCAAAACCCCAAAAATCAGGCTCTGCCGAAGCCCAAATCATCGAAAACCCTATCCTTTCAAACTTTAAGGAGGGCTTGTCGGTTTTGGAATACTTCATTTCCACGCACGGAGCGCGTAAAGGTCTTGCCGACACAGCATTGAAAACAGCCGACGCAGGTTATCTCACCCGCCGTCTGGTCGATGTGTCGCACGATGTTATTATCACCGAAAAAGACTGTGGCACCCTGCGCGGTTTAGTGGCAGTGGCGCTGAAAAACAACGAAGAAGAAGTACAATCGCTCTACGACCGCATTCTTGGACGCACCTCGTTGAACGATATTTATCACCCCAATACAGGCGAACTGATTGTTGCCGCCGGCGAAGAAATAACAGAGGATATAGCCTTACTGATACACAATTCTCCAATCGAACAGGTCGAAATCCGCTCGGTGCTGACCTGCGAATCGAGAAAGGGAACATGCAGCAAATGCTACGGACGCAGCCTGTCCACCGGATTTCTGGCGCAAAAAGGCGAAGCAGTGGGCGTTATTGCAGCCCAATCCATTGGCGAACCCGGCACTCAGCTCACCCTGCGAACATTCCACGCCGGAGGCGCCGCGTCGAATATTGCAACCGACAACAAGGTTGTGGCACGCTACGACGGACGTCTGCAAATTGAAGAACTGCGCATTGTTACACGCAAAGACGACAACCGCGAAATCGACGTTGTTATCGGTCGGCTTGCCGAACTGCATATAATTGACCACAATACCGGTCTGACGCTCTATTCCCACAGTTTGCCCTACGGAACAAATCTCTATTTCAAAAATGGAGACTCGGTGTCGAAAGGCGATATGATTTGCGAATACGACCCGTACAATGCACTCATTATCACCGAATTTTCGGGAGAAGTGAACTATACTAACCTTATCGAAAATGTTACATATTGGGAAGAAACCGACGAAACAACAGGTTACGGCGAAAAAGTAATCATAGAATCGCGCGACAAGACTAAAAACCCCACCGTAAGCATTATCAATAAGGGCGTTGAAGTGAAACAGTATAACTTGCCCGTTGGCGCTCACATCGTAGCCGAAGAAGGCTCGAAGGTAAAAGCCGGTCAGGTGCTGGTGAAAATTCCGCGAGCAGTGGGCAAAACAGGCGACATCACCGGAGGTTTACCCCGTGTAACAGAACTGTTTGAAGCACGTAACCCCTCAAACCCCGCCGTTGTTTCGGAAGTGGACGGAGAAATTGTTCTCGGACGTATCAAACGCGGAAACAGAGAAATAAAGGTTGTGTCGAAAATGGGCGACGAACGCATTTATACAGTGCCTCTTTCCCGCCAGATTCTGGTGCAGGAAGGCGACTATGTGCGAGCCGGAACTCCACTGTCCGACGGCGCAATTACTCCGCTTGATATTTTGCAAATTCAGGGACCAACAAAGGTTCAGGAATATATAGTGAACGAAATACAAGAAGTGTATCGACTGCAAGGCGTTAAAATTAACGACAAACATTTTGAAGTAATTGTCCGACAGATGATGCGCAAAGTAGAAATCATCGATCCGGGCGATACCAAATTTTTGCCCGAACAGTTGGTGGACAAATGGGCGTTTATGGAACAAAATGACTGGATTTACGACAAAAAAGTGATTGTTGATGCGGGTAACTCAAAACTGAAACCCGGTCAAATTGTGTCGTCGCGCAGATTGAACGACGAAAATTCGACACTCAAACGCAAAGACCTCAAACAGGCGGAAGCCCGCGATGCAATTCCCGCAACATCCAATCAGGTGCTTCAGGGTATCACACGGGCAGCGCTGCAAATCAACAGTTTCCTTTCGGCAGCATCGTTTCAGGAAACAACAAAAGTGCTGAACGAAGCCGCTATCAAAGGAAAAATTGATGAACTCGAAGGTTTGAAGGAAAGCGTTATCTGCGGTCATCTGATTCCGGCAGGTACAGGTTTGAAAGAATTTGACAAACTGGTAGTTGCCTCAATGGAAGACTATAAGAAAATGATGACAAAAAACATGCTCGAATAAACTGGATTATAAAATAAAAATATAAAATATAATATTCAAAATATGGAAATTACGCATATCGAACACATTGGAATTGCGGTTAAATCGCTCGAAACCGCCATACCGTTTTATGAAAACATTTTGGGTTTGAAATGTTATAACGTGGAAGAGGTTGTTGACCAAAAAGTTAAAACAGCATTTTTTACCGTTGGGCAAACCAAAATCGAACTGCTGGAATCAACCGATCCGGAAGGTCCAATAGGAAAATTTATCGAGAAAAAAGGAGAAGGCATCCACCATATTGCCTACGCCGCCAAAAGTGTACAGGCTTCGCTCGACGAAGCCGCGTCGAAAGGCATACAATTGATCGACAAAAATCCGCGCAAAGGCGCCGAAGGTCTCAATATCGCCTTTTTGCACCCCAAATCCACTTGCGGCGTGCTGACGGAATTGTGCGAAGATCCTTCAAAACAATAATTTAATATAAACCAGATTAAAAAATTAAACAATGGGTTTACAGACAGAAAAAATTAAAGAACTGGTGAAGCTGCGCGAACAAGCAAGGCTTGGAGGCGGTCAAAAACGTATCGATTCGCAGCACGCAAAAGGAAAATATACCGCCCGCGAACGCATAGCAATGCTGCTTGACGAAGGTAGCTTTGAAGAACTGGATATGTTTGTTACACACAGATGTACCAACTTCGGAATGGAAAAAAGCGTCTTCCTTGGCGACGGCATAGTAACAGGCTATGGAACAGTCAATGGACGGTTGGTTTATGTTTATGCACAGGATTTTACCGTTTTTGGAGGCTCGCTATCGGAAACTTTGGCGCAAAAAATTTGCAAAGTAATGGATCAGGCAATGAAAGTGGGAGCGCCCGTGATTGGCATCAACGACTCGGGCGGCGCACGCATTCAGGAAGGCGTTAATGCACTTGCCGGATATGCCGAAATATTCCAGAGAAATATTCTCGCCTCAGGCGTAGTGCCCCAAATATCAGCAATTTTTGGACCCTGTGCTGGCGGAGCAGTCTATTCCCCTGCCCTGACCGACTTTAACATAATGACCAAAGGCTCGAGCTACATGTTCCTCACAGGACCAAAAGTGGTGAAAACAGTACTGGGCGAGGATGTTACACAGGAAGAACTTGGCGGAGCCAGCGTACACTCGACAAAATCGGGCGTGGCGCATTTCGCCGTCGATTCCGAAGAAGACGGAATGGAAATTATCAAACGTCTGCTGAGCTTTATTCCTCAAAACAATCTGGAAGAAGCGCCAATATCAATCAGCGACGACCCGATTGACCGACTCGAAGATTCGCTCAACGAAATTATCCCCGACAGCCCCAACACCCCCTACGATATGTTTGAAGTGATAGGCGCAATTGTTGATAATGGCGAATTTCTGGAAATACATAAAAACTACGCAGCCAACATCATAGTAGGTTTTGCACGCTTTGGCGGCGTTTCGGTGGGCATTGTTGCCAATCAGCCCAAAGTACTGGCTGGCGTTCTGGATATCAACGCATCGCGCAAAGCCGCGCGCTTCGTGCGCTTCTGCGACGCCTTCAATATCCCGATAGTAACTCTGGTCGATGTGCCGGGCTTTTTGCCGGGTACAGGTCAGGAATATGGCGGCGTAATCCTTCACGGAGCCAAACTGCTGTATGCCTACGGCGAAGCCACCGTCCCGAAAATTACCGTAACACTCCGCAAATCATACGGAGGCGCTTACTGTGTGATGAGTTCCAAACACTTGCGTGGCGATATGAACTACGCATGGCCCTCGGCGGAAATTGCCGTCATGGGTCCGGCAGGCGCAATAGAAGTGCTCTACAGCAAAGAAGCAGCAACAGCCGAAAACCCCGCCGCATTTGTTGCCGAAAAAGAAAAAGAATATAAGGACGCTTTTGCAAATCCATATAATGCAGCAAAATACGGATATATCGATGACGTTATCGAACCGCGTAACACCCGTTTCCGCATTATCCGCTCGTTGAGGCAGCTGGCAACAAAAAAATTGACCAATCCTGCTAAAAAACACGACAATTTGCCGCTGTAAAGTTTATTTTTATACAGATAAAAAATGAATGAATTTAAAATAAAAATAAACGGAAACGACTACAATATTGTTGTAGGCAGAGTGGAAGACAATCAGATAGACATGGAAGTCAATGGACAGTTGTTTCCCGTAGAAATGGAACAGGCAGCCAAACCGGTCAGAATAACGAAACCTGCAACAAAAGCGGTCGAAACAACCGTTTCGTCGCCCAAAGTTCAGATTTCCAAGCCGGTAGCCGCCGCTCCGTCGGCAGGCAAAGGCAGCGTCAAGTCGCCTCTCCCCGGCGTTATTCTCGAAATAGCGGTGAACGTGGGCGATACGGTTTCGACAGGACAAAAACTCTTTGTACTCGAAGCCATGAAAATGGAAAATAGCATCAACTCCGACAAAGACGGCAAAGTGGCTGAAATTAAAGTGCAAAAAGGCGACTCCGTCCTCGAAGGCGCTGACCTGATTGTGATAACATAACATTATTTTTGAACTCTATTTTTCATGATAATAGACGAATTTTAATAATAGAAAAGAGGTTGTTCTTAGAACAGCCTCTTTTTGATTGTTTAGTGATTAATGATTAGTGCCTGCGGGACTTTTGTCTGAACTGTGATTTTAGGGTGATTTGATTGATTTTTGTGATTGTTTGCCGCTGCAGGCACTGCCCACTAATCACTAATCACTAATCACTAATCACTAATCACTAATCACTAATCACTGCCCACTAATCACTGAATTTTGCCCGTCAGGGCATTCATATCAATAGAAATATCAGAATATCACAGGCGGTGGAACTCCGTACGGGGTTCCATATTGCGGGGGCATATTAATATTCTATTGATATGAAACTCCTAACGGAGTATTTCTTGAAACAATATTATTTTTTATTACTAAGTGCCTTAATATTATTAAGCGCCTTGCGACGAACACCGCCGACGGAGATTGCGATTGAAAATCCTTTTTTCAAAAAAGATGTAAATGATTTATTTTTAAAGGTATATACATCTCCCCAAAAAGATGTACACGTTTTATCCAAAAGATGTACACGTTTTATCCAAAAGATGTACACGTTTTATCCAAAAGATGTACACGTTTTCCCCAAAAGATGTACACGTTTTATCCAATAATCCCGTTTAGGGACGTGAAATAAATAACTTATAAACTTGCGGCTTTTTTACCGCAAGGAGCGCAAAGATTACGCAAGGAACGCAAAGGCTTTGCGCCCTTTGCGGTAACCTTTGCGCCCTTTGCGGTAAAAGGTTAGCGGCTTTTTTGCCACGAAGCAGGAACATCTTATTTATTTTTCATCCCGTTTAATTGAAAATAACGGTTTTATTTTTATATGTTAGCACTTTTCGCCGGATATGTTTTTCCACGCCTCGCGACAGCACGATTTTCTCCAGATCCTGACCTTTATGAATCAGCACTTCCACCGTATCCTTGTGGGAAATACGGGCAATATCCTGTTCGATAATCGGACCCGCATCCAGGTCGGTAGTAACATAATGGCTGGTTGCGCCAATCAGTTTCACGCCGCGCTCAAAAGCCGCGTGATAGGGCTTGGCGCCAATAAAAGCCGGCAAAAAGGAATGATGAATATTGATTATCCGGTTGGGATACTGGCGGATAAAATCTTCGCTGACAATCTGCATATATCTTGCCAAAACAATAAAATCGACCCCGTATTGCCTCAACATCTTAATTTCGGCTTTTTCCTGCTCCTGCTTATTTTCTTTTGTGATTGGAAATACATGAAAATCGATATCAAAGCGTTTGCCGACCTCCGCCAAATCGGGATGATTGCTGATGATAACCGGTATTTTCACATTCCATTCGCCCGCCGTGTAACGGGCAAGAAGGTCGTAGATACAATGCGACCGTCGGGAGACAAAAACTGCCATTCGCGGAACATAATCGTTAAAATACAGTCGAAAATAAATTTGATATTTGGCAGCATAAAGGGTTGAAAAATAGTCTTCGATTTTATCTTTTGGGACGACAAAGGCAGCGAGTTCCCATTCTATTCTCATGAAAAAAATATTTTCGACCCTGTCCACATGCTGATCCAGATAAATAATATTTCCGCCGTTTACGTTGATAAAATCGGTAACCACTGCAATGATTCCCGGCTGGTCGGGGCAGTGCATTAAAAGAATTGCCGTAGAATTTTGCTTGTTTGCCATGAGTTAAAATACCTTTAAAATTGGTGAATTATACGTATTAAAAAAACCGGTAACATCGCTGTATAAAACACTGTATAAGTGCATCATGCTGGCAAATTTTTTCTTCCTCGAAGGAATATTTGCCCTAACCCTCTGCCTAATTTTTTTATCCATATTATATATTTTTATCAAGGCGCAAAAGTAATGAAAATTTTTGAATCCGGTGATGTTGAAACTAAATCGAATTTTTTTTGCGGTTAGAATTTTTTGTTTTACCTTTGCACAAAATTTTAAAAGGAATGTCGGGAACAAATATCTCGGCAAAAAAGGTAAAACTGAAATGAACAGTAAAATGAAAAAGTTAATTGTGATTATTGTAACTGCCGTTATAACAGGCGGCACAGTGCAGGCTCAGGACATCATCACCCTGCGAAACGGCGACGAAATCGCCGCAAAAGTTATGGAAGTTGGAACTGACAAAATCCATTACAAAAAAGCCGACAACCTTTCGGGTCCGGTCTATGTTGTCGCAAAAAACACAATCTTTATGATTAAGTACGAGAATGGCAGCAAGGACGTGTTTGAACAAATCGAGGCAACACCGTTGCCGGCAGCCGGCACAAATGTCAAGCAGACATATTCGGTCAAAAACCCGTCGCTTGCCTGGGGTCTCTCTTTTCTCGTTGTTGGCGTAGGGCAATTCTACAATGGCGACGTCCTCAAAGGAATTGGCTGTATGGCAGGCAGTGGTATCGGCTACCTCATTCTAAGACGCGGAATCGAAGAAGAACATTCTGAGAAAGCCCTTGCAGGATTAGCTATTTATTTAGGCTCGTGGATAATATCGATGGTCGATGCGCCGCTCTCTGCCAAACGAAAGAACAGGCAAAACAGTTTTCTGAGCTGGAACATCGGAAAAGACTCGTATCTCTCGCTCTATCCCGACCTGAAACCGGTTTTTGCCGGCAATTCTCTCGCCGCCCCCTCGTGTGGAATGGGCTTGAAAGTGAAATTTTAGTGCGAAATAAATAATCTGTAACATCACATTCCGTCAGGAATGTATCGCTCGGTAGAAAATGACAGATCTTTCTACCGAGCGACACATCCCGATGAGATCTATTTTGCATAAATGTAATCATTTGTATTCTGTCATTTATTATTTATCTCGCATCCCTAAGCCCCTTGCGACGATTACGCCGACACCGCAGGCATAAAATCTCTATCGTTTGGCGATGAAAAATCATCTCCCAAAATCCGAAAAAACCTTCAAACTGCGCTCCGTTTTGCCTTTGAAAGGCTGTTTATCGATGATGTTTTTAAAAAAAAACGCACAATTAAATATTTATTACACAGAATATTATAAATCACAATACCAAATCGTATATTTTCAATCAATATTTTTGTTTTATATTTGTGGCTTGAATTAATTCTGACTTGTGTCGTATTTTTTATAGAGATTATCGTAATGGAACAGGATAATGTAGTAATAGTAGAATCGCCGGCAAAAGCCAAAACAATAGAAAAGTTTTTGGGCAACGGGTTTCTTGTCAAGTCAAGTTTCGGACATATCAGAGACTTGGCTAAAAAAGATTTAGGTGTTGATATTGAGAATGGTTACAAACCGGAATATATTATTTCGGAAGACAAGGTTGCCTTAGTCCGCGATTTGAAAAAACTGTGTAAAAACGCAAAAACCGTATGGCTCGCTTCCGATGAAGACCGTGAAGGCGAGGCTATTGCCTGGCATTTGCAGGAGGCTTTGGGCTTGGAAAAAAACAAAACAAACAGAATAGTGTTTCACGAAATTACCAAAGACGCTATTCTGAACGCAATCAAGAGCCCCCGCGCCATCGACGACAATCTGGTTAATGCACAGCAGGCTCGTCGCGTGCTCGACCGGCTGGTGGGCTTTGAAGTATCGCCGGTATTGTGGAAAAAAGTAAAGCCGGCGCTGTCGGCAGGCAGAGTGCAGTCGGTTGCCGTGCGCCTGATAGTCGATCGTGAACGGGAAATCATTGGATTTCAGTCGGAATCATACTATCGCGTTTCGGCGGTATTTCTCTCCGTCGACGACGGTAAAACACTTTTGAAAGCCGATTTAAATACCCGCTTCAAAACGGTGAAGGAAACCGAACAGTTTTTGGAACACTGTAAATCAGCCGAATTTATAATTTCGGACGTAGAAAAAAAACCTGCCAAAAAATCGCCCGCGCCGCCATTCACCACTTCGACACTTCAACAGGAAGCATCGCGAAAATTCGGATTTTCGGTGGGTCAAACAATGAGCATAGCCCAGCGCCTCTACGAATCGGGCAATATTACATATATGAGAACCGACTCGACCAACCTCTCGTCGCTGGCTGTGAGTACCGCCAAAAGCGCTATCACCGAGATGTTTGGCGCAGAATATTCCAAATCCCGCCAATATCAAACAAAATCGAAAGGCGCACAGGAAGCTCACGAAGCCATTCGTCCTACATATATTAAAAATCAAACTGTTACGGGAACGGCTCAGGAAAAAAAACTCTACGAATTGATATGGAAACGAACCATTGCCTCGCAAATGAGCGACGCCTCGCTCGAAAAAACAGTTATCACAATTGCCATTTCCAACAATAAAAATAAATTTCAGGCATTTGGCGAAGTTATTCTGTTCGACGGTTTTCTGAAAGTTTATATCGAATCGAACGACGATGAAACGGACGACAAAGAACAGGAAAATCTTTTGCCGCCAATGCGTGTAAATCAGAAGCTTGAATACAAAACAATAACCGCCACCGAACGCTTTTCCCAACATCCGGCGCGATATACCGAAGCCAGTCTGGTGAAAAAAATGGAAGAATTGGGCATCGGTCGTCCTTCGACCTATGCGCCAACAATTTCCACAATCATGCAACGCGGTTATGTTCAGAAAGAAGACCGACGCGGCGAAACAAGAGAATATCTCCGACTGAGCTTGCAAAAATCGACCATCAAACGCGAAAAACTCAAAGAAATCACCGGCTCGGAAAAAGCAAAACTGTTTCCGAGCGATATTGGTATTCTGGTCAATGACTTTCTGACTGAACATTTTGCAAATATTGTTGATTACAATTTTACCGCCAAAGTCGAAGAACAGTTCGACGAAATTGCGGCAGGCGATATTGAATGGGCAAAAATGATAGACAAATTCTACAAGCCTTTCCATCAAGATGTTGAAAAATCGAAAGACGTTTCACGCCCAACAAGTACCGAAAGAATTTTGGGCATCGACCCCAAAAGCGGCAAACAGATTTCCGTCCGCATGGGACGCTTTGGTCCTATTGCTCAGATAGAAACCGACGAAAACGAAAAACCCGTTTACGCCTCGCTGCAAAAAGGTCAGCTGATTGAAACAATCACACTGGACGAAGCCCTGAAACTCTTTGCCTTACCACGCAATATCGGCGATTACAACGGCGTGGCGCTCTCGGTGGGTATCGGTCGGTTCGGACCTTATGTGAAATATGGAAAAGAATTTGTGTCGCTTGCTAAAACCGATGATCCTTACACCGTTACAAATGAACGGGCAATAGAACTCATCGAAGAAAAAACAGCAAAGGACAAAGCAAAACATATCAGGGATTTTGGCGACATCAAAGTTCTGAACGGACGTTTCGGACCATATCTATTCTTCGACGGCAACAACTACAAACTGCCGAAAAATACCGATATGGACGGGCTGACACAGAAAAAATGCATGGAAATGATTGAAAAACAAGGCGTCAAACCAAGTAAATCGAAAACACAAACAAAAACAAAAACCGCAACAGCGGGAAAATCGAAGAAATGAGATGAAATATGATGTGATTGACATAGTTAAGCCCGCAAACAACAAAATCAATTTGTTTGAAAAAATATGCCGGACGGCACAGATTGCCGGATTTTTTGGGATTTTGAAATCTGTGCGCCCGAACAGCGCAAACAGAATGAAAAAAAATGTTCAAAAAAACGCATTATTTTTACAAATTCTGTGGAATATCGCCGAAAAATACGCAATTTTGACAGTCCTGAAAATGTTAAATAATGTGAATGGAGTCAAAAATTTTCTTGTCAAAATTCAAGCCGTTTCCCAATTTTTGACCTCTTACAACAGCCATGTTTTCGACCTCCGGCGGCTGCAATTTGTGAACAAATCCGAAATGTTTCTATCGATAAATTATTGCAGTAAAAGCAATTATGAAGCGGCAAAAAACAGCAAAATACCGGAACAACGGATAAGGTATCAACAAAAAACGTCGAACTGACATTTAAAGTTTATTAACATGGAAAATAAACCCCTATTGCACAAACAAAAAAAAAGCCGTTACTTTGCACTGAGTTTTCCACTCAAAATTTTATTGAGATGGACTATGTTCTTTGTTATGCTATATGGGGAATCCGTTTATTCGCAAAACGAAACGATGTTTAGCCAAACCTTTGTAAATCCGGCGTTTATAAATCCGGGCTACGCAGGAAGCGATACGGGCAGTTATTATAATGTTGCCGCACTGAACAGAATGCAGACAACCGGCTTCGATAAGGCGCCGAATACAATGACATTTAACGTAAACGGACCATTGAACATCGGCGGAGTATCGGGCGGCTTAACCGCAACGTTTATAAACGACCGCGCAGGATTTCTGAATACACCGTCGTTCAACTTCGGATATGCATACAAAACAGTATTTAATGAAGGTTCTTTAGGTATAGGGTTATCAGCAGGCTTGTTTTTCAGTACAGTAGAAGCCGGAGCATGGAAACTGCCCGAAGGCAATTCCGACCCGGCGCTTCCCACAGGTAAAAACTCAAAACAGAGTTTCGACCTCGGTTTGGGTCTCTACTACGCTAAAAACAAATGGTATGCAGGGGCGTCGGTTACACACCTGATTCGTCCCGTTCTGGTTGCCGGCGACGTTGCGGTGAAATTGCCGCAAAACTATTATCTGATGGCAGGATATAAATTCTTACTGAACAATCCTGACTTTGAAATACGACCGGCAATGCTGATTTTGACAGACTTGAAATCGTCAATTTATTCGGTAAACGCACTGATGTACTACCGTAATAAATACTGGATCGGTCTGGATTACAGACACAACAGTTCGCTGGGCTTTATCGCCGGCTTGAACTTGTTTCCGGAACTGCGTCTGGGATATTCGTTCGGCTACAACACTTCGATGTTGAGCAAATTCTCCGGAGGCAACCATGAAATCCTGATAACATACAGATTTTCTGTGTTTATCAACAAAGAAAAAATGAAATATAAAAGTATAAGATATTTATAAAATTAATGTAATGGATATGAAAAAAATGGCATTTTTTTTAACCCTCGTTTTCCTCGCAACAGCATGTGGCAGCGGAGGAAAAAGTGGAGGAAAAAGTTCGAGAAAAGGCTTCGAAGCACAACCTGAAAATATGGTTTTGATTAAAGCCGGCTCGTTTGAAATGGGATCAAACGACGAAGACGCAGTGTGGGCGCTGAATGCTCCCCTGCGCCGTCGATCAACAGACGCATTCTGGATGTTGCAAACCGAAGTTACTAATATGGAATATCGTATGTTTGTGAGCTGGACTGCCGACTCCATTGCCCGTAGAATTCTTGCAAAAGCCCAGATCGACGGCTTTGGAATTGAACAGGATGAAGATGATGAAGATACTGATACAAACGACGAGTATTATCCTCCTCTAAATTACAAAACAAAGATAGCCACCCGCCCCAAACAAAAGGGCTTCGACGAACATTATCCCGAACTAAAAAAAGAAGGCTTCTATTATACAACTAAAGAATCGGGAGGAGTAAAAAGAGTTATTGATGCTCGCCAGTTAGAATATGTATATCAATGGTTTGACCTGCATCAGGCAGCAAAGGCAAAATGGGATCCCGTCCAGAAAAAATATATAGGAACGGTTGTAGATCTTGAAGGCAAAACAGCCGAAATTGTCGATAGAAGTTCTTTTATCATGACAGAAAAAATTCTGGTCTATCCCGACACCTTAGTCTGGATACGCGACTATCACAATTCCTACAACGACCCGATGGCGAAAAACTATTTCTCGCATCCGGGCTACGATTATTATCCCGTTGTTGGCGTTTCGTGGAAACAGGCAGAAGCATACTGCGACTGGCGTACCAAACATGCATACGAAAAAAAATACCGCAACCAGTATGCCCCACATGCCTGCCGGTTGCCAATGGAAGTGGAATACGAATATGCGGCAAGAGGCGGACAGGATGGAAGTCTCTACCCATGGGGAAGCATGTATAACTCCAATAAAACAGGCTGTTATCTTGCCAACTTCAAACCGCAGCGCGGCGATTATGCTCTCGACGGATTTTCGAGAATCGCGCCCGTTGCCCAATACGAACCAAACGAATGGGGGCTGTACGACATGGCAGGAAACGTTTCCGAATGGGTTTACGACAGTTACGACGAAAATGCCTACGAATCAACACACGATTTGGTTCCCGTTTATCGTCATGACGTAAAAACAAACGATAAAAAGGCACAGAAACGCAAAGTAATCAGAGGCGGCTCGTGGAAAGATTTTGCCTATTTTTTGCAATGCGGAGCAAGAGATTATGATTATCAGGACAGTGTTCGGTCATATATCGGATTCAGAATTGTGAGAGACGCCATCCTGTCCGGTACAAACTAGAAATTAATTAATGTATAATCACAAATAAAAATAATTTATTATGAGTTTTTTTGAAACAAAACAGGGAAAAAAATTAATGGCGTTTGCATACGGCGCCGGAGCATCGGTAGTTATACTTGGTGCATTATTTAAAATCTTGCACTTGCCCGGAGCAAATCTGATGCTGATGGCAGGAATGGGAGTTGAAGCAGTGATATTTCTGATTTCAGCATTTGAACCCGTACCCGTAGAATACCACTGGGACAATGTTTATCCCGAACTGTTAGCCGAACATACGGATCATTCCGCTTCCCGGACAACGTCGCGACTGCATCAGGCGCAAAGTCAGGCAAATTTAAACTTCGATTTAAGTATCGACAAATCAACTACCGACGATTTGAAGACAGGAATAAAAAAATTCTCCGAATCGATTTCCCAAATGTCCAACATGGCCTCGCTGGTCGATGCAACATCGGAACTGACGGGGAAAATGCACGCCGCCTCAGGCTCGGTAACAGCAATCAGCGAATCGGCACATACGCTTTCGGACGCATACTTTAAAGGCGCACAAACAATTCAGCACATCAACGAACAGTCGCGGTCAGGTTTGGAACAGCTGCATTCGGGATATGAATTTTATCGCGGTCAGCTCGAATCGATGGGACGCACAATGGGAGCGCTCAACTCGTCGTATGAACTGTATTTGCAGGAAACCCAAAAAGTACAGAACGACTATCTGACACTTCATGGCGAATTGCAGCAATTGGTTGGAAATGTAAATATTTCGATAAGCGAAACACAAAAACTCGGCACTCAAATGGCCGGTTTAAACAACAATGTGGAAAATCTTAATTCCATCTATGGAAGTATGCTTACCGCTGTAAACTCGGTTCTAAATAAATAATACTAATATTCATAAATAAATATAATACAGTATTATGGCTGGTGGAAAATTACCCCCGAGGCAGAAAATGATCAACATGATGTATCTGGTGCTGACAGCAATGCTGGCGCTGAATGTGTCTGCTGAAATTCTTGACGCCTTTGCAAAAATCGAAAAAGGTCTGGAAAATACCATCGTTATTACAGATCAAAATAACCAAAGTACCCTCGAAATGTTCGACGACGCTGTGAGTACTATGGGCGAAAAAGCCCGTCCTTGGCAAATAAAAGCAAAGGAAACCAGAGACAAAACAACAGAAGTGATTGAATTTATCAGAGATATAAAACTCGAACTTATCAGGGCTGCCGACGGAAAGGAAACCAAAGGCGTGAGAAACAATCAGGTAGTCCCCGACAGTATTGATGCAAAGGACGACAGAGAAACCGTACACAATGTCCTGCTGGGAGTTGGCTCGGATGGCAGAGCTTACGAACTGCTCGAAAAACTCGAAGTTTACAAAAAATATCTGATAGAACAGGTATCCAACAATGCAAATTTGCAAACGATAATAAACGGTCTGATGGACTTTTCGTACCCAACAAAAGGAATTGATATACGCGACTGGCAAACATTTACTTTCGACGAAACACCGCTGATTTCGGCTGTGGCGCTGCTCAGTAAAATGCAAATCGACGTGCTGAACTGCGAAAGTGCAATCCTTGATTATCTGAGAAGCCAGATAGGCAGAGAATCACTGAAAATATCCGACATTCAGGCAGCCGTGAGCAACCCCAACGGTATCATTCTCAAAGGTGCGCAGGGCGAAGCAGAAGTATTCCTGGCCGCCGTCGATAAAGATATTAACGCAACAGTTTACTACGGAGGCACTAAGCGTCCGCTGAAAGACGGCAAACTGACAATCCCGTTTTCGGGAACATCAATAGGTCCAAACACCGTATCGGGATATATTGAATATACCGACGGCGTTGGCGAGGTGCAAAAACGAAAATTTGCCTTCGACTACACTGTGGTAGAACCTTCAAGCGCCGTTTCGCCAACAAAAATGAACGTGTTTTATCTTGGCGTCGATAATCCTGTGGATATTTCGGTGTCGGGCGTCCCGCAAAAAGATGTGAAAGTGGGAATAACCAATGGCTCAATCACTCCCGCAGGAACAGGAGGCTCGTTTATAGTGAAACCCTCGCAGGTTGGTAAAAGCACCATTTCGATAAGCGCGGTCATCAACGGCGAAACAAAAAATATGGGTAACAAAGAGTTCCGCGTCAAACGTGTCCCAACGCCCGTGCCTTCGTTGCACGGCATTGCGGGTAAAGGACTCTCGAAATCGCAATTAAGCGCCGTACAGGGAGTTGTGGCAAAAATGCCCGAAGATTTCGATTTTGAACTTCGGTTTGAAGTCGTATCTTTTACCCTTCAAGTGGACGCCGGCGGCGGATTTGTCAACGAACTGGCATCAAAAAGTCAGCAATTTACAGCGGAACAACGAGCCGCGCTGAACAAAATCAAAACACCGTCGCGCCTGCTGATATTCGATATCAAGGCAAAAGGACCCGACGGCGTAAGAGATTTACCGGATATATCGTATAAAGTACAATAAATTAAAATGATATAAATATGAAAAAGTATTTTATTTTTATTCTGTTATCAATGTTTTTCTATCCCGCCTTATATGCTCAGGATCAAGCTGAAAATGAAGAAGGCGAAGAGGAAGAAAATGTGGAATATCTGAAACCGAAGACAAGCGTAATAGAAAGAACAATTGTCAAGGAAAAAAAGCCCATCGAATACGCCCCTGTCATAGAGGAGAATGTCCTGTGGTCGCAAACTATATGGCGTCGTATCGACTGCCGGTCGCGCATGAATTTTCACCTGTATTATCCAACAGAAGAGGTGGATAACCGGCAAAGTCTGGCTCAGGCAATAATTGAAGGCATCCGCAAAAAAAGAATACTGGCTTACAGCGACGAAGAGTTTAAAACCCAAGTCAATTACGAGGCAATACTCGATAAATTAGGCGCCAAAGACCGCGAAACAAGACAGGAAAAAATGGACGGCACAGGCGATACCGTTATGCTTCAGAAAGGCTACATAAACTGGGCAGAAGTTCGCGAATTTATGATTAAGGAAGAATGGTTTATCGACAAACGGCATGGAAGACTCGATGTTCGTATCAATGCCATCTGTCCAATCCGCGTATATAAACGCGAAGCAAACAATGGTGCAAGCGAAGACGATGACGGCATATCAGCCGACGACGAAGCCACGAAAACAAGAACACAGATATGCTGGCTGTATTTTCCCGAAGTGAGAAGAGTGCTGGCAAAAACAATCTGTTACACAGGCAAAAATCAAAACGCCAACCTCTCGTTCGACGATATTTTTCATAAACGGTATTTCGATGCGTATATCGAACGTGTATCGAACGAAATCAACAATCGAGGCATACGCGAATATACCCGTAACGGTCTGGAAGCCATACTCGAATCGGACAAAGAAAAGAGAACTCTGCTCGAAATGGAAAGCGACCTCTGGAGTTATTAATTTGAAATTTTTTAAAATTTTGATGTTTTGTAGAAACCGGTCTTTTTAGACCGGTTTCTCTGTTTGTGCGAATGAGAAAAATATGAAAGGAAAACAGGTCTCAGCGATAAACCGTGGAATGTAAAAATTGTCGAGGCTATAGTTTAGGCTAAATCTTTTTTTGAGGCTCCATGAAAAAATTTTTATAGGGAAAAAATATCTGCGGCAGCGGACAGGCTGAGCAAGCAAAGTCCCGCAGGGTGGGGTGTAAAAAATATGACTTGGGACAAAAATATCTTCTTCCCTTTTATCGATGACAAAACCCTTTTTTTTGAAAGCGCCCCTTGTGCGGACAAGGTTTTACCTTGTCCGCTCTATCCTTGTTCGGACAAGGTTTTACCTTGTCCGCTCTATCCTTGTTCGGACAAGGTAAAACCTTGTCCGCTCTATCCACGCAGGCTGTGCCTGCATTTGCATCTTTGTTGGCAGGCGCAGCCTGCCCTTGTTCGGACAAGGTTTTACCTTGTCCGCTCTATCCACACAATTCCCAGTATAACCATTTAAAATATGATTTTGAAATGAACAGACACTTATTAACTCTATTAATGATTGCGTCGTTTGTGATTTTTAATTGCAAAATTTTGACATTTCTTTTTGATTATTTTTCTCAATTTGCTTAAAATTAACCTCAATATTCCAGTAACTACTCTGTATAATCCATATTGTTTAATAATTTCAAAAAGCAGTATAAACTGTTTTAAATCAATTCTACAAAGCTGTATCCACCATGCAATAGAACGGCTACAAAAATACTGTTTTTTGCCGATTTTTTTGAGATATGAATCTGCTTCACATGAAACCTGATATCTTATTGTCAGAGGTTTAAGTTTCTGTTTTTTTGAAAGATGATCAACTCTTGTCAAACTTCCGGTTCGGTATGTTACGCAATAAAGAATATCGTTGGAAATAATTTTTATTGAATCACTGATTGCTACTCTCATCGAAAAAAAAACATCATTTGAATACTGTGTTTCCTGAAACCGGATATTATTGTGTTCAATAAGGCTGCGTTTAATAAATTTTCCCCATGGAGGAGTCAAAATAATGGCCAAATTCCAATTTTTTGTTCGTTGAATTTTAGATAAAATATAATTTAGATATTCGCTGCGGTTATGATATTGAAATGTATCCGAATCAACGGATGTTGTTTTAAAGTAAACAATATCATGAACATTGTCTTTATACAATTCCAGTATTTCATTAAAACAGGGCATAAAAAAATCATCTGCATCGGCAAATATCAACCATTTTCCTTTTGCATGTTTCATTCCAGTATTGCGTGCATATCCGGCGCCTTTGTCTTCTTTGGTGAAATATACTTCTGTATTTTTACGGTTCAGTCCGGGAAAAGCATTAAAATCTACTTTGGTAGGAATACTGTTGTCATCCACTATGATAATCTGTATATCATCACGTTCGGGAATAGAATCCAAACAGCGTTGAAGTAAGTCGGGAATATTTTTGTGAGGGATTATAATTGTGTAATTAGTCATGATGTATTTTGATGATTATAACAGATAAACAGTTTGTTATATGGCAGGTTAGGCTGTAGTTTACAATTGTGTTGTTTTTTTGCCCGTCAGGGCATTCATATCAATAGAAATATCCGAATATCACAGGCGGTGGAACTCCATACGGAGTTCCATATTGCGGGGGCATATT
>JAITIA010000053.1 GCA_031279695.1 Prevotellaceae bacterium
CAATTCCGCCGCAGGCATTAATCACTAATCATTAATAAAGTGTCGTCCCTGCGGGACTTGCTTGTGCGACGACAGGATGCATCAGCATAAATATAGCACCTCAAAAAAAGATTTAGCCTTTTTTCGCAAACAAAATTTTCAAATCAAAAAAAAGCATTACCTTTGCGCCCGATTTTTAATGTATTGATTGGTCATTTATGAAAGAAAAAATATTGGTAACGGGAGGTACGGGATATATTGGCTCGCACACAGTGGTTGAGTTGCAAAACAGCGGTTATGAGGCTGTTATTGTCGATAATCTCTCCAACTCCTCGCTCGATGTTCTCGATGGTATTGCGTCGATAACCGGCGTCAAACCGGCGTTTGAAAAAATCGACTGCTGCGATTTGCAGGGCTTGGAAACGGTTGTCAAAAAATATCCCGACATAAAGGCAATAATCCATTTTGCCGCAAGCAAGGCGGTGGGCGAATCGGTGGACAAACCTTTGCTCTATTACCGAAATAATCTGCTGTCGCTGCTGAACCTGCTCGACCTGATGAACAAATATAATATCCCCAACCTTGTTTTCTCTTCATCCTGTACTGTTTACGGGCAACCGGATACGCTGCCCGTTACCGAAAACATGCCGGTCAAACCCGCGCAGTCGCCCTACGGAAACACAAAACAGATTGCCGAAGAAATCATACAGGATGCCGCTCGTGCGGACAAGCGCCTGAAATCGGTGATATTACGATATTTTAATCCCGTTGGAGCGCATCCGTCGGCGGCAATTGGCGAATTGCCTAACGGCGTACCCAACAACCTGATACCTTTTGTTACTCAAACTGCGGCAGGCATTCGCGAATACCTCTGCGTTTTTGGCAACGACTATAATACGCCCGACGGCTCGGCTATCCGCGACTATATTTACGTTGTGGATTTGGCAAAAGCGCATATTGCGGCGCTCGAACGGTTGCTGGCAAACGGCAGCCGGCAGGACGTTGAATTTTTCAATCTCGGAACAGGCAAAGGGCTGTCGGTGCTGGAAATACTCGACGAGTTTGAAAAGGCTACCGGCGTAAAAGTGAAACGGAAAATTGCCGGACGTCGTCAGGGCGATATCGAAAAAGTATGGGCAGACCCCGCGCTTGCCAACCGCGAACTTGGCTGGAAGGCGGAAACAGCAACACAGGACATGCTCATCTCCGCATGGAAATGGGAACAGAAAAGTAATATCGTTAAAAGATAAAAAATATAGAGCCTGTCGTTCAGTTGTCGTTTTTTTTTTTTGATTTTGATCATTGGTTGTTGTGATGACAGGCTCTTTTTTATAACTATACAGATTTAATGAATAATAACCATATAAAACATTCGTTCTGCATCACAGGAACTGTCAGCGCAATTCTGCTGTTTCTGGGATTTATTCCCGATAAAATTACCGACAAACTTGGCGTTCGGCACATCGATATTCTTTCGGATATTCGTCGCGACAGCGCCTCGAACGGTGCGCAAAGCGAATGGCGACAGCCCGTTCTGCTGCCCGCTCCTCTCGACGCGGCTGAAATTCCCTGCCCGCCCGGAATGGTTTGTTTCGATGATTTTTCGTCCGAAGGGAACGGGCTTGCCAACTTTTTCCGCGCTCTCGACAACCGCTCGAAACACACTGTGCGCATCGCCTTTTTTGGCGATTCGTATATCGAAGGCGATATTTTTTGCGGCGATCTACGCACTTTTCTCCAAAACGAGTTTGGCGGCAAAGGCGCGGGAATGATTATGCCAACATCGCACGTTGCTTCGTTCCGACGTACAGTGAAACACGCCTTTGGAGGATGGAACAGCCAAAGTCTGGTCGATCAAAACCGCGATGTGGCAAAATTGGGCGTAGCGGGCAATGTTTTTATTCCGAACAAAAATGCCTGGGTGAAATATTCGGGCGTAAAAATCAGCAATCTGGAATTTTTTTCGCAGGCAAGCCTCATCTATCTGTCGGAGAGCGAGGCAAGTCTGTTGTACCGGATCAACGAGACCGGCACTCCCAAAACGGTAACGCTCAAAGCCTCGCCCGGAGTGAGCCGCTACGATATTGTCGCCGATTCGATAGAAAATATACGCATCGATTTCCTTTCGGGCAATATTAATGTGTATGGAATTTCGCTGCAGGACAAAACGGGCGTGGTGGTCGATAATTTCTCGCTGCGCGGCGCTCCGGGCACCAGCCTGAAATATCTTCCTGAAAAAATACTCCGCCAAACCGATTCGCTGCTCAACTATAATCTCATCATTCTGCAATACGGACTGAATGTGATGACGGCAAATAACACAAACTACGCCTTCTATCAGAAAGGAATGAAGGAAACGATTGAACATCTGCGCAAATGTTTCCCCAAAAGCGACATCATGCTGCTGAGCGTGGGCGACAGAAGTATGAAAAAAGCGGGAAATTATGTAACCATGCCGGCAGTTCCGGCGCTTGTCGAAGCCCAAAAAGCCGCCTGCGCCGAAACAGGAGCAGTGTTCTGGAACCTTTTTGAAGCCATGGGCGGCAATGCCAGCATGATTGACATGGTTGGCGCAAAACCGCCGCGAGCAAATAAGGATTATACTCATCTCAACTTTGAGGGCGGCAAATATCTGGGCGAAATCCTGTTTAAAACTTTCGTGTTCGAGAAAAAGAAATTCGATATGACCGGTCAGAAAAAGAAAAAACAGACTAAAAAAAACCGATGATTTTTTGATTTACGATTTACGATTTACGATTTTTGATTTTTGATTTACCGGTCGGTCAGGGTCATTATGATACTTAAAAATCTTAAGCCCCCTTGCGACGCATACATGAATTTAGGCGCTTTATAGCGGCAGTTGTATGCTCTGTGTGCCTCTGTGAAACTCTGTGTGTCTCCGCGTAATTTTATGACACAGAGGCACACAGAGGGTTCACAGAGTTCCACAGAGAGCGCAAAACGCACTCCTGTCTGCATTGCGACAGGAATCATTCGCATTTTTCGCAATGCAGGCAGATTTGCGACAGGAATCATTCACATTTTTCACAATGCAGGCAGATTTGCGACAGGAATCATTCGCATTTTTCACAATCTCGACCTCCCGCCGTTTAGAAACAATGATTCCGGTCGCAAGTCAATCGTAAATCGTCAATCAAAAATCGTAAATCACTTTCCTATTCTCCAGCGTCGCAGCAGAGAAGTGTTTTTTGCGGGAAATATGCCGCGTTGTGTATGTCGCACATCTTCAATAACAAAAAATGCCGATTCGTCGAATTTACGTATATACGATTCCACAAGTTTCATGTTTTTTCTGCCGACTACGGTTTCAACAATATCAACTTCTTTTTCTATTCCGCGTCCTTTCAGGCAGGTGGCGCCGAAATTGTTGTTGTTCAAAATCCTGACAAGTTCGTTACCGTCGTTCAGGGTAAAAATGCGTACAAGATAAATGCCCATCGCCAATCGTTCTTCGATTCTCAGCCCTATGTAATTGCCGGTGGCATAGCCGCCTGCGTATGTTACATAGCAAAGCCAGTCGTTTGCCTTGCTCAAAATCTGGCTTATCACAACAATCCATATCAGCACTTCGAAGAAACCCAATATTGGCGCAACAACTTTCATGCCTTTGGATACAAACACAATGCGCAGAGTTCCAATAGTTACATCAACAATGCGGGCTGTAAAAATCAGAAAAGGCAAATATGGATATTCAAATAAAATTTCAAACATAGTTCTAATTTATTTCAATAAAAATCGGGGCAAAATTAATACTTTTTTTCGAAATATCAGGTTAAATCTTTATCTTTGCACGATATTACAGAATAAAAATTAATGTAATTTGGTTATTAACAGTAAAAAAACATCTTTGACCAACAGAAAATTCGGCAAAAATGAACGTTTGTGTTCAAAAAAAATCATCGGAAATCTGTTTCTGTCGGGGACGGTTGTAAAAAAATTTCCGTTCAAATTAATCTACGGATGCGACAACTCCGGCCGGACGCCGGTAAAAGTGCTTGTCAGTGTGCCAAAAAAAATACATAGGCGGGCTACGCAGCGCAATTTTATCAGGCGCAAAATTCGTGAAGCGTACAGACTGAAAAAACATGTTCTGTACGAAGTTGCCGAAATGGGTCGGGGAACATTGAATATAATTATAATATATACTGCATCAAATGTTTATACGTATGCTGAAATTGAAAAAAAGATCGAAAAAATACTCGTCGAACTGGTCGAAAAACTTAAGGAAAACAGCAATTTTTCTGCCGGTGATGCTGATTAAAATATATCGGAACGTCGTTTCTCCACATCTTCCGGCAAGTTGCAGATATACGCCAACCTGTTCGGCTTATGCGCTGGAAGCCTTTGAACGGCACGGACTGCTGAAAGGGCTGTGGCTGACCATTAAACGTGTTTTTTCGTGCAATCCCTGGGGAGGAAGCGGCTACGACCCCGTTCCGTAAATACCAATTTTTTATCAGCACATAAATTCATAATTCATAGTGATGCGAAATAAACAATTTATAAACTTTCAATATAAGGATGAAATATTTACCGCAAGGAACGCAAAGCTTACGCAAGGAACGCAAAGGCTTTGCGTAACCTTTGCGGTAAAATATCACCGGCTTTTTTGCCATGAAACAGGAACATCTTATTTAGTGTCCGTCCGAAAACTCGAAAAAAATGGTATATCTGCAAAGTCCCACAGGGACTGCACATTATTAACCGGTGGCTTTAGCCTCCGGCAGCGAACCCGCCACGGCTGTTGGGACAAGGTTCTACCTTGTCCACTCTATCTACGCAGGCTGTGCCTGCATTTGCATTTTTGTTGGCAGGCGCAGCCTGCCAAGATAAACCGGACGAGGCACAGCCTCGTCCGAACAACGGGACTGCACATTAAATCAACAAATTCCACAT
>JAITIA010000085.1 GCA_031279695.1 Prevotellaceae bacterium
TGCTTGAAAACATTTCCACCGCAACCATCCTGCTGTGTGCGGCGGCGGCTCTGCTGCTGATGGCGGGCGGCCTGTGGCTGCTGTATTATTTCCTGAAAAAACCCGACACAACCAAAATCGGAAAAATGATAGCCGGTCTGTTCGACGGGCTTAAAAGTATCTTTATAATGAAAAAAAAGATGAGGTTTACCCTTTGCACCCTCCTGCTCTGGTCGTGCTACTGGCTGAGCGGTTATCTGGTATTCAAGTCGTTGCCGCTGACGGCGGCACTCAACGGCGCCGACGCGCTTTTCTTTCTCGCTCTGGGCACTCTGGGCTGGGTTGTGCCTGCCCCCGGCGGGTTCGGAACGTTTCATTTTATTGTTGCTTCGGGCTTAACAATGTACGGCATACCCTTTGAACCGGAAGGCATTAGCGCCGCAACGCTCTCGCACGAATCGCAACTGCTGGGAATGGTTCTCTTTGGATTGATTATTATTATATATGTATCGTTAATAAAAATTAAAATAAATAAAACATGATTGCTAAAAAATACTTTCTATTATCGTTCTTGACGATTGCAACACTTTGGAATGGATATTCGCAGACACTGTTTTCGCTCGAACAGCAGGAATTTGTGAAATGGACTTTTGAAAACCATAAACTGCAGGGCAACGAGTTTGAACTCTCGTTTAAAGCCTCTATTTCGGAGGGATACTACATGTATAGTATGGACAAAACGGAGGGTCCACTGCCACTTCAGTTCGATTTTGTCGATGGCAACTACGAACTGCTGGGCAACATGAGCGCCAATTGCAAAAGTAAGGAGAAGTTCGACGAAGGTTTTGGTATCAACGTCAAATACTACGATGGCGAGGTTGTTTTCAAACAGAAAATCAAAGCAAGCGGCAAAACAACGATAAGTGGAACGGTGAGTTATCAGGCATGTTCCGACCAGCAGTGCGTGCCCGGCAACGCCGACTTTTCCTTCTCCGTTGAAGGCGACGCAGCGGAAGCACCAATCGGAGCAAGCGTCCAACCGGCCCAAAAATCGGACAATTCGCTGATTGGCTTTTTTATGATTGCCTTTTTCATGGGCTTGCTGGGCGTGCTGACCCCCTGCGTCTTCCCAATGATTCCAATGACCGTGAGTTTCTTTATGTCCGGCTCGAACAACCGAGCGATAATTGTTAGCAAAGGCTTGATTTTCGGCTTGTCGGTAACGCTCATCTACACTCTGGTGGGCTTGCTGGTGGCGTTCACCCAAAACGAAGCCTTTGCCGGCGTGCTCTCGTCCCACTGGATACCCAATCTGCTGTTTTTTATTCTGTTTATAGGCTTTGCTCTCTGGTTTTTCGGGCTGTTTGAAATATCGCTGCCCGCAGGTCTTGCAAATCGAACCGACCAACAGGTGGACAAGGGCGGCTATCTTGCCTCGTTTTTCCTTGCCGCAACACTGGCAATAGTCTCATTCTCATGTACCGGCCCCTTTGTAGGCGCCATTCTGGTACAGTCGGCGCGCGGCGGAATTGCCCTGCAACCAATACTTGGCATGTTTGGCTTCGGGTTGGGGCTGGGCTTGCCGTTTATAATATTTGCCTTTATGCCCGCACTGATGAAAAAACTGCCCAAATCGGGCGGCTGGCTCAACTCTGTGAAAATGGTCTTCGCCTTTGTGCTTCTGGCTATGAGCCTGAAGTTTCTGGATATTGTGGATAACTATTTCGGCTGGAATTTGCTGACGCGCGACGTAGTGATAGCCATCTGGATTGCCATTGCCCTCGTGCTGGGCTTCTATCTGCTGGGAAAAATCCGACTGCCACACGACAGCGAACCCAAACAGGTGGGTATCATCCGCCTTCTGCTGGCAATTGCCGTATTCAGTTTCGCCGTATATCTTGTGCCGGGGCTGTTTGGAGCGCCGCTTTCGGCAGTTTCGGCATTCATTCCCGCGCAGGAAAAACAGGTGTTCGACCTGACTTCGACCGGCGGCGGCAACGGCGGCGGCTCGTCGTCCAACAAAATATCAATTAATGTGGATAATCTGTGCGGCACACCGCAATATTCCGACTTTCTGACCCTGCCCAAAGGTATTGCAGGATATTTCGACTTCAACGAAGGGCTTGCCTGCGCAAAGGAAAAGAATAAACCTGTGCTTCTTGATTTCAAAGGACACAATTGCAGCAACTGCAAAAAAATGGAAAAGGGAATATTCCGCGACCAACGAATAATTGACCTGCTGAACAGCCGGTTTGTGGTTATCGGGCTTTATACCGACGACAAAACCCGCGCACCTGCATCGGAACATCGCATTGCCACAAATGGTAAAAGGCTCGAAACCATTGGCGAAATCAATCTCAACCGTCAGGCGTCAAACTTCGGTCTCGCCGCCCAACCCTACTTTGTGATTGTGGACGCCGAAGGCAATCCGCTGTCGAAAGGCATTGGCTACGAAACCGACGCCGACCGGTTTTTGCAATGGCTTACGTCTTCAATTCAAGGCAAATATTAAAATAAATTTGGAGAATATACCAAAAAGATATACTTTTGCGCCCGTTTTTGAACAAGATATTACATAAAAATTGAATATGACAAATAAGTTTACAGTGATGTCGCCGGAAGAAGCGGCAAGTTTTATTAAAAACGACCATAATGTGGGATTTAGCGGCTTCACCGCCGCAGGCTGCCCCAAAGCAGTGCCAGCGGCAATCGCCCGCAAAGCGGAAGCCGAACATGCAAAAGGCAACCCGTTTAAAATAGGAATGTTTACCGGAGCATCGACGGGCGACAGTATCGACGGCAACCTCACAAGAGCCAACGCAGTGAAATTCCGCACCCCCTACCAATCAAACAAAGAACTGCGGCAATCGATGAACAGCGGTGAAACAGCATATTTCGACCTCCACCTCTCGCATCTGGCACAAATGATCCGCTACGGATTTCTGGGCAAAGTGGACGTGGCAATAATCGAAGCCGCCGACGTGAACGAGAGCGGCGAAATAATCCCCACCTGCGGAGTTGGCATTGCACCAACAATCTGCCAATGCGCCGAAAAAATCATTATCGAACTCAATAGAAAACATCCCGCCGCAACACGCGGAATGCACGATATTTACACCCCCGCCGACCCGCCGCTGCGCCGCGAAATACCAATCTACAAAGCCAACGACCGCATCGGAACGCCATACATCAAAGTCGAACCATCGAAAATACTCGGCATAGTGGAAACCGAGCTCGAAAACGAAGGCGGCGCTTTTACTCCCGAAGACGAAATAACAATGCGCATAGGCGACAATGTGGCAGGCTTTCTGGTGAACGAAATGGCGCAGGGACGTATCCCTAAATCGTTTCTACCCGTACAGTCGGGCGTAGGCAATATTGCCAACGCCGTGCTTGGAGCAATGGGCGGAAATACCTCAATACCCGAATTTAACATCTATACCGAAGTTATTCAGGACGCCGTTATTACCCTCATGAAACAGAACCGCGTGCGCTTTGCCAGCGGCTGCTCGCTCACGGTGAGCAACCCAACAATCAACGAAATATATGGCAATCTCGACTTTTTTAAGGATAAACTGCTGCTTCGCCCGCAGGAACTGTCGAACAACCCCGAAGTAATCCGCCGTCTGGGGCTCATAACCATCAATACCGCCCTCGAAGCCGATATCTTTGCCAATATCAACTCCACACACGTTGTGGGTACAAAAATGATGAACGGCATAGGCGGCTCTGGCGACTTTACTCGCAACGCCTACTTGTCGATATTCACAACCCCTTCGGTAGCCAAAGGCACGCAAATCAGCGCCATAGTGCCAATGGTATCGCATCACGACCACAGCGAACACTCCGTTTCGGTGCTCATTACCGAACACGGCGTGGCCGACCTCAGAGGCAAATCGCCCGCACAGCGAGCACACGAAATTATCGAAAACTGCGCTCATCCCGAATATCGCCAACTATTGCGCGACTATCTTAAACTCGGCAAAGGTCATACGCCACACGACCTGAAATCGTGCTTCGCCTTCCATAACGCTTTCAACGAAACCGGCGATATGCATAATGCGAAGTTTTAACGTGATTAAACAATAGAGAATGTATCTCGCGCCCTTACTCTTATACAGCAAGAGTAAGGGTTTTTGCTTTTGACGATTCGGAGATTGTTTCCTTAGGATGCTTCTAAGTTACCACTTAGGATGCTTCTAAGTTACCACTTAGGATGCTTCTAAGTTACCACTTAGGATGCTTCTAAGTTACCACTTAGGATGCTTCTAAATTACCACTTAGGATGCTTCTAAATTACCACTTAGGATGCTCGAAAGGGCTAATATCCTTGTTCAGACGAAGTTCTACCTCGTCCGAACTATCCTTGCAGGCTCTGCCTGCATTGTCAGAACTATGATTTTAGGGTGATTTGATTGATTTTTGTGATTGGTTGATACGCCGTCTGTCTCAAAAGTCGGTGCAAAAAAATTGGTTCTACTGTGAATTGTGTGGAAACTTTTGTTTTCAATCAATTATCGATACAAACCCCTTCTTCCCCAAGCGCCCTTAGTAGCCCTGATACCCAAGGTAAATCGCCCTTATTTTTGGCTAAATCTTTTTTTGAGGTGCTATATTTATTCTGATGCATCCTGTCGTCGCACAAGCAAGTCCCGCAGGAACTTTATTAGTGATTAGTGATTAATGCCTGCGGCGGAATTGTCTGAACTGTGATTTTAGAGTGATTTTAATGATTTTTGTAAACCTCCCCCTGCCCCCTCCAAAAGAGGGGAATGCTTGCGACGATGTAGAGACGCACGGCGTGCGTCTCTGCGAAGATTGTTTGCGGCGGCGTTGTGCGTCGCAATGTAGAGACGGGGCGCGCCCCGTCTCTACGGTGTTTGCCGGTCAAGAGATTGCCACGTAGCAAACCGTCCCGTAGGGACGGACTGTTGGTAAAAAACGCAAGCCCAACCTCGCAATCGCCGTCCCGTAGGGACGGAATGGGGAATTTGTCGATTTTAATGTGCAGTCCCGCTGTTCGGACAAGGTTATACCTTGTTCGCTCTATCCACACAGGCTGTGCCTGCATTTACATCTTTGTTGGCAGGCGCAGCCTGCCAAAATAAACCGGACGAGGCACAGCCTCGTCCGAACAACGGGGAAATCACATCCCCCACAGGTGCTGGCTTTAGCCTGCGGATGGCGGCGACCTCCACGCTCTCACCGGAAAATCTCGCAGGGACTTTGCAGATTGTCACTAATCACTAATCACTAATCACTAATCACTAATCACTAATCACTAATCACTAATCACTAATCACTTGTCCGCATTGTTAGTATTTTGTGGAAAACTATTTTGCGGGCGGGCGAAAAATTGTCTTTACTTTTGCACCCTCAAACGGCGCCGTATTATGGAGCGTATCGAAGTATAAAACAGTGTAAATCAGTACAACGCAGGAGAATTGTTGTCGAAAAAAACTCTGTTTACCCTCCTTTTGCCGAGTTTCCGTTTGTGATGTTATTATAAAATATTATTAGGACTATATGGAATTATTCATTGTGAAAAGAGACGGGAAACAGGAGCCGTTCTCGATTGAAAAAATCAAAAATGCAGTTGCCCGAGCGTTTCTTTCGGTGGGCTGCTTTGCCTCCGAGGAAGTGCTTGCCAATATTCTGTGCCGACTGAATATCTCGAACGCCACAACGGTTGAAGATATTCAAAATCAGGTGGAGGTGGCGCTGATGACCGAACGCTACTACGCTGTTGCCAAGTCGTATATGCTCTATCGGCAAAAACATACCGAAGACCGCGAAGTGCGCGACAAACTGAGGTTTCTGATGGAATACTGCGACGCCAGCAACGCCGCCACCGGCAGCAAATACGATGCTAACGCAAACGTCGAAAACAAAAATCTGGCAACATTGATTGGCGAACTGCCCAAATCGAACTTTATCCGCCTCAACCGTCGTATGCTCACCGACCGCGTCAAGGAAATGTATGGCAGAGAAACTGCCGACAAATATATCGAACTGCTTAATGCTCACTATATATATAAGAACGACGAAACCAGTCTGGCAAACTATTGCGCAAGCATCACCATGTATCCGTGGCTCATTGGCGGCACGGCGTCGATTGGAGGCAACTCAAAAGCCCCAACCAATCTGAAATCCTTCTGCGGAGGCTTTATCAACATGGTATTCATGGTGTCGAGCATGTTGAGCGGAGCCTGTGCAACCCCCGAATTTCTGATGTATCTCAACTGGTTTATTGGCGTCGAATATGGACGCGACTATTATTTAGACGTCAACAAAACGGTCGATTTGTCGCTCAAAAAACGCACTTTGGATAAGGTTATTACCGACTGTTTCGAGCAGATTGTCTATTCTATCAATCAGCCCACCGGCGCCCGCAATTTTCAGGCGGTGTTCTGGAATATTTCCTACTACGACCGTTATTATTTTGAAAGCCTTTTCGGAGAATTTGTCTTCCCCGACGGTAGCCGCCCCCACTGGGACTCGCTCAACTGGCTGCAAAAACGCTTCATGAAATGGTTTAACCGAGAACGTACCCGCTCGGTGCTCACTTTTCCGGTGGAAACCATGGCTCTGCTTACCGAAAACGGCGACGCCAAAGATACCGAATATGCCGACTTTACCGCCGAAATGTATGCACAAGGGCATTCGTTCTTTACATATATGAGCGATAATGCCGACTCGCTGAGCAGCTGCTGCCGGCTGAGAAACGAAATCCAAGACAACGGCTTCAGCTACACGCTGGGCGCAGGCGGAGTATCCACCGGCTCGAAAAGCGTTCTGACAATCAACCTCAATCGCTGCATCCAAAAAGCCGCCAAACAAGGAATACACTACATGTTCTTTCTTGAAGAAATTACCGACCTCGTCCACAAAGTACAGCTGGCATACAACGAAAACCTCAAATACATGCAGGAAAAAGGAATGCTGCCTCTGTTCGACGCAGGATATATCAGCGTTGGTCGCCAATATCTCACCATAGGCGTCAACGGGCTGGTCGAAGCCGCCGAATTTCTGGGTATCGAAATAAACGACAATCCGCAGTACATCGAATTTGTTGGCAAAACACTGGGGCTAATCGAAAAATACAACAAAAAATACCGCACAAAAGACGTGCTGTTTAACTGCGAAATGATTCCCGCCGAAAACGTGGGCGTTAAACATGCTAAATGGGACAGAGAGGCGGGATACCGCGTGCCGCGCGACTGTTATAACAGCTATTTTTATATCGTGGAAGACGATTCGCTCAACATCGCCGATAAATTCCGGCTGCACGGACGAAAATTTATCGAACATCTCACCGGCGGCTCGGCGCTGCATCTCAATCTCGAAGAACATCTCTGCAAAGAACAGTACCGGCATCTGCTGCGCGTGGCTACCAGCGAAGGATGCAACTACTTTACCTTTAATATCCCCAATACCGTGTGCAACGATTGTGGACATATCGACAAGCGGAAACTCAGCATCTGCCCCAAATGCCAAAGCGCCAACCTCGACTGGCTGACGCGCGTAATCGGCTACCTGAAACGTATCAGTAACTTCTCATATCCCCGCCAGCAGGAGGCGGCACGCAGATACTATGCTTCGAATAGCAAATTATGACATCGTGTTCCGCGAAATTCCCCGCGAAGTAACGCTGGCGCTCAATATCTCCGGCTGCCCCTGTCGCTGCCCTGGATGCCACAGCCCCCACCTGCAAAACGACGTGGGCGAAACGCTGACCGACGACCTGCTCAACAGCCTGATGCATACTTACGGAAATGCCGTTACCTGCGTCTGCTTTATGGGCGGCGACAAAGCGCCGGAGGAAATTCTCCGTCTTGCACAACTAATTCGCCGCCAGCCAACGCATCTGAAAACAGCATGGTACTCCGGCAGAGACAACCTGCCCTCCGCCAATTTTATCGAACATTTCGACTACATCAAACTTGGACGATATATCGAACAACTCGGCGGTTTGGACGCACCCAACACCAACCAAAAACTTTATCGAATTTCAGATTTTAGATTGACGGTTTTTGATTTTTGATTTTTGATTTTTGATTTTTGATTTTTGAATTAATAGTAATATGAATAAAAACTTAGTGAACTTAGTGTGCTTTGTGGGAGAAAAAATGAATAAAAACTTAGTGAACTTAGTGTGCTTTGTGGGAGAAAAAATGAATAAAAACTTTGTGGGAAAAAAATGAATAAGAACTTAGTGAACTTAGTGTGCTTTGTGGGAAAAAAATGAATAAGAACTTAGTGAACTTAGTGTGCTTTGTGGGAGAAAAATGAATAAAAACTTAGTGAACTTAGTGTGCTTCGTGGAAAAAAAATGAATAAAAACTTAGTGGGATAAACTCAACATTAATCATTAAAAAAGGTATGATAGAATTTTTTACAACTCAGAGCATAGCATCGACTATGCTATATTTATGTGTAACGGCATTTGCGGGAGTGATGGCGGGCAAAATTGAAATCAAAGGCGTTGGCATTGGCGTTGCCGGCGTGCTGTTTTGCGGAATATTTATAACGCACAGCGGCGCTCCGGTCGATGTCCACGTGCTGCATTTTGTGCGCGATTTAGGCTTGATACTCTTTGTTTACAGTATTGGCTTGAACATGGGACCGCGCTTTTTTTCGTCGTTCAAAAAGGACGGGCTACGGCTCAATCTGCTCTCCATTGGCGTTGTTCTTGGCGGTTTTGGCGTTGCCTGCCTGATATATAAAATTGCCGAACTGCCACCCACCGTTATCGTTGGCGTCATGTGCGGAGCGGTAACCAACACCCCCAGTCTGGGCGCGGCGCAGCAAATCCTTGCCGAACAAGGAGCAGGCGCTCTGGCATCCGAAACGGGCATGGCTTATGCCGTTGCCTATCCCTTTGGCATTATGGGCGTTATTATTGCCATGATACTTATCCGTCGGATATACCAAATCGACGCCGGCGCCGAAGCCCGCAACTATACCGAAGCGCTGGGCAACAGCGAAGCAAAACTCTACAGCGTCGAAATCACCGTTGTCAATCCCGTTCTCTACGGCAAAAGCATCAAATACGTCAAACACGTGATGGATGGCGAACTTGCCGTATCGCGCATTATACGCAACGGCGAAGTGATGGTTGCCACCGACTCGGAAACCGTCTGCGAAGGCGACGTCATCTGCGGCGTGTCCGCCCAAAATCGGATCGACAGTCTGGAACTCAAAATCGGCAAAGTGGCAATTGCCGGCAACAGAGAAATATCGGGATTGCTTGGCATGGTCAATGTTTTGATGACCAACAAAAAGATTGCCGGCAAAACAATTGAGCAGATAGGTATCTACCGGCGCTATCCGGCAAATGTAACCCGCATATTTCGCAACGGCATCAAAATACTGCCCACAATGGAAACAACGCTCGAACTTGGCGACACAATCCGCGTTGTGGGCAAAAAAGAAATTCTCAACGAGGTGAAAAAGGAACTTGGCGACTCTATCAACGAACTGGCAAAGCCAAATATTGTTTCAATTTTTCTCGGCATCTTTGTGGGCATTGTTGTTGGTTCGGTACCGATTTTCATTCCGGGCGTCCCCGTACCGGCAAAACTGGGACTTGCCGGCGGTCCACTGCTCATTGCCATCCTGCTTGGTTTTAAGGGACGGATTGCCAAACTAAGTTTCTACATGACGCCGGGCGCAAACATGTTTATGCGCGAATTTGGAATAATCCTGTTTCTGTCGAGCGTCGGGCTACTATCGGGCGACAAATTTGTCGATACCATTGTCCATGGCGGCTGGCAATGGATAATCTACGGAGCGGCAATCACCTTCATCCCCGTTGCCGCAGCAGGCGTTCTCGCCCGCACAATGAAAATAAATTATCTGACAATATGCGGCTTTCTCTCTGGCTCGATGACCGACCCGCCCGCACTCGAATTTGCAAACAACATGGCGCCCGTTCAGGCGCAGGCAACAGCATACGCCGCCGTATATCCCCTCACAATGTTCCTCCGCGTACTGATAGCGCAAATTTTTATGCTGATGACGATTTAATGATTAATTCCTGCGGCGGCGGTCAGGATTAGTGATTAGTGATTAGTGATTAATTCCTGCGGCGGCGGTCAGTGGTAGTGGGACGACACTTTATTAACCGGTGGCTTTAGGACTCATGCACCACGCACGGCTGTTCGGACAAGGTTATACCTTGTCCGCTCTATCCACGCAGGCTGTGCCTGCATTGACATCTTTGTTGGCAGGCGCAGCCTGCCAGGATAAACCGGACGAGGCACAGCCTCGTCCGAACAACGGGGAAATTACGTCCCCCACAAATGGGGGAAGGTTTTTCTGGGGGGAAATTACGGCGAAATAAGCCACATTTTCTCAGATAAAATAAAATCATTAATTTTGCACAAATTCCGTAAGGAAAAAATATAGTTTAATGTCATAAAAATAAAACAGTTAAAATTATTTTAGCATGAAAAAAATTTATTTATTTATTATTATTTTGATTTCGATTGTTTCGTGCAGCGAAACCTCGAAATACAAGTTTGAAACCGTTGCCGGCGACCCGCTGAACGTGAGAATCTATACTTTAGACAACGGTCTGAAAGTCTATCTGTCGGTAAACAGGGATCGCCCGCGCGTGCAAACCTATATCGCCGTCAACGTGGGCAGCAAAAACGACCCCGCCGAAACCACCGGTTTGGCGCATTACTTTGAACATTTGATGTTTAAAGGAACAACAACGTTCGGAACATCGAACTACGAGGCTGAAAAACCTCTGCTCGACCAAATCGAACAGATTTACGAAAAGTACAGAAAAACAGACGATGAGGGCGAACGCAAAAAAATCTATGCACGGATAGACAGCATCTCGCAGGAAGCAGCCAAGTATGCCATTCCCAACGAATACGACAAACTGATGACCGCCATTGGCGCGGAAGGCACTAATGCGTTCACTTCCTACGATGTAACGGCGTACACCGAAAATGTGCCGGCGAACGAAATCGAAACGTGGGCTAAGATTCAGGCAAACCGATTTACCAATCCTGTTATACGCCTGTTTCACACCGAACTGGAAGTTGTTTACGAAGAATACAATATGAGTTTGACGCGCGACGGCAAAAAAGTTTTCGACACTCTGCTCAGCTCGCTTTTGCCGCATCATCCCTATGGAAAACAAACTGTTCTGGGCTCTCAGGAAGATCTCAAAAATCCTTCAATTACAAATATCAAAAAATATTTCGATACCTACTATGTGCCTAATAACATGGCAATTTGCATGGCGGGCGATCTCGACCCCGAACAGACAGTCGAAATCATTGACAAATATTTCGGAGAACTTGCGCCTAAGGAAATGCCGGCGCTGACAACGGAACAGGAACAGGCAATCACCGAACCGATTGTGAAAGAAGTCATTGGACTTGAGGCGGAAAACATCACCATCGCCTATCGCCTGCCCGGAGCAAACAGCAGCGACGCCGCTGTTCTTGAATTTGTTGACTATATTCTCACAAACGGCAAGGCAGGACTTATCGACCTGAATCTGGTGCAAAAACAGAAAATACTTAACGGCGGAAGCGGCACGGCAATTCTTGCCGACCATAGTCTTTTTGTGATGTACGGAACGCCCAAAGAGGGTCAATCGCTCGACGAAGTCCGTAACTTGCTGATTTCCCAGATGGAACTGCTCAAAAAAGGCGAGTTTGACGAAGGGCTACTGCAAGCGGTCATCAATAATTTCCGGCTCGAAAAATATCATCAGCAGGAAAGTTCCGAATATGCAGCATATCTGATGCTCAATTCATTTGTGAACGGACAGGAATGGGAAAATCAGGTGAGAATTATCGATTTTCAGTCTAAAATCACAAAAAAAGATGTTATTGCCTTCTGTAACAAATATTTCAACGACAATTATGCGGTTGTGTATAAACGGCAGGGAATGCCCGACGATAAAAAAATCGACAAACCGCAAATCACACCAATTCCTTCAAACAGAGACAGTGAGAGCACATTTCTGACTGAAATAAAGACTCGATCAACCATTCCCCTCGAACCTGTTTTTCTCGATTATTCCAAAGATTTGTCGAAACTGAAATCGAAAAACAATATCGAAGTTCTGTACAAACAAAATACATCCAACCCGCTGTTTTACATGGACTACGTTTTTGAAATGGGCAATAATCACGACCGGCAGCTTGGCATCGCATTCAGCTATCTGAACTATCTGGGCACATCGAAACATACGGCTGAGGAAATCAAAAGCGACCTCTACAAAATGGCTTGCTCGTTCAGCCTGAATGCCTCTAACGACAGGGTTTACGTGTCGATCAGCGGATTGAACGACAACTTTGAAAAAACGATGCTCCTGCTCGAAGAACGTCTTGCCGACGCTATTGTTGATGTTGCCGCATGGGAAAATATGGTTGCCGATATACTGAAATCCAGAGTGGACGCAAAAACCAATCAGAGCGCAAACTTCTCATGTTTGGTGAATTACGGATTGTGGGGAGCAAAATCGCCAACAACAAACATCCTGTCGGCAGATGAATTGAAGGCGCTGAATCCAAAGGTTTTGACCGATAAAATCAAATCGTTGAAAAACTTTAGTCATCGCATACTGTACTACGGACCTTTGAGAAAAACACAGTTGCTTGAAATACTGAATAATAATCATGCTGTTGCCGAAAATTTGCAGCCTGTCCCCGAGCCGGTTGTGTTCACCGAACAGGCAACAGACGAAAACCGTGTCTATCTTGCTCATTACGACGCAAAACAGATATATTTATCGATGCTCTCGAAAGGCGCAGCCGGATTCGATAAAAATCTTGAGCCTCAGCGTCAAATGTACAACGAATATTTTGGCGGCGGAATGAACAGCATTGTGTTTCAGGAAATGCGCGAAGCCCGCGGGCTGGCATACAGCGCCCGAGCCAACTATTCGTCGCCTGCAAAACCCACACGGTCATACTATTTGCAAACATCAATTGCCACGCAAACCGACAAACTTGCCGACGCAAATACTGCATTTCTTGATATTCTGAACAATATGCCGGAGTCGGAAAAAGCATTCGACTTGGCAAAAGAAAGCATACTGTCGAGCATCCGCACGTCGAGAATTATACGCGAAGCAGTGCTTTGGAACTATCTTCGCGCCGAAGAATTTGGTTACGATTATGACTCAAGAAAGGATCTTTTTGAGAAAATACAGCCGATAAAACTGTCGGATGTGAAAAATTTTCAGGAAAAATATGTGAAAAATAAAAAATTTACGTACTGTATTCTTGGCGATACTAACGAGCTGGATAAAAACGTATTAAACAGTCTTGGCAAAGTTATTTTGCTGACGCAGGAAGAAATTTTTGGCTATTGATGAAAAAAAAATTTTGCAGATTAAAAAAATAGCACTACTTTTGCACCGCGATTTTAAACAAGCAAAGCGCGATTTTGAATGAGCAAAATTTGGTGCGGTAGTTCAGCTGGTTAGAATACGTGCCTGTCACGCACGGGGTCGTGGGTTCGAGTCCCATCCGCACCGCAAAAAAGGGTAACAAAGAGAATTTTGTTACCCTTTTTTTGTTTTTGACGCCGCATGTAATTGTCTTATAATAAGTGAATTAAGTTGTATGCAAGAACGATTGATTGGCAAAAACTTATTCCTGCATTTTCTCATACTTTCTCATTAATATGTTACAAATTTTGTTACAAATTTTGCCCGCAAAAAAAGTTTATAAAAAAGTACGAATAATAAATATTTATTCCTACCTTTGCGGCGTGAATTTTATATGGTTTTTGACATAAATGATTATAAATAATATGATTATGTGTTTTAAGGTTAGTGGTAAAAACAACCGATTGACTAAAAAAGAGGCAGTGCAGATGAAAGTTTGCATCTGCCAAAACGGAAAACGCAAGCGTTTTTCGGCACGGGAATATTGTCCAAATGTTACAAATTTTGGGGAGTTTCTCCGTATTACGGTATGAATTTTATAGTATTTTTAATATAAATAATTATGAATAATAGAGTTATCTTTTCAACGGTTTATAACAGGAACAACCGATTGACTAAAAAAGGCACTGCGCAGATAGAAGTTTGCGCCACTCAAAATGGAAAACGTAAGTATTTCGGTACGGGAATACAGATTAAGCCCGAAATTTGGGACAACCAACGGCGGCGTATCAAATCGACGGCGCAAAACGCAATACAGTTGAATAAACAAATCAACGATATTGTTCAACAACTTGAAAATTATGTTTTTGAACGTAAACACGCAGAAAAACCACTAACGTTGGATTTTCTTGCTAACTGTATGCAGGGTAAGGATTTTAAGTATTTTACCGACTTTGTGAAATATGAATTGGAGACAGACACAACCAAAGAACGCGCAACCGTTATTCACAAAACTACTACTTATAAGGTACTTAGAGAGTATAAAAGCAATATTTTGTTTGAGGAGATAAATTTTGATTTTTTAAAAGGCTTTGAAAACTATCTGATTAAAAAAGGGCTGGCAACAAATACCATTAAAAAATATTTTCAAAACATACGGGCGTGGGTTAATCTCGCTATCAATAAGGACTATATGACTTTGGACAAATATCCGTTCCGTAACAAATTCCGTTTGAAAACAGAGGAAACACAACGCTGTTTTTTAAGTCCAGAGGAGGTGCAAAGCATTGAAAATTTAGAACTTATAGACAAAAATGCACACTTGGAAAAGATAAGGGACATGTTTTTGTTTGCCTGTTACACGGGTTTACGGTTTTCGGACATAACCGCCCTGTCAAAGGACTGTTTAAGCACGCAGGACGGTAATTTATGGCTTGAAATGAAAATGCAGAAAACCAAAAACACTATCAGACTGCCATTGTATCTTTTACACAAAAATACAGTTGAACTGTTAAACAAATATACCCGCCCCGATTACAAATATTTTTTTGATGAATTGACAAATCAATATGTAAACCGTTCATTAAAAGAAATAGCGGCTTTGGCAGGGATAACGAAAAAGGTAACGTTTCACACAGCCCGCCACACATGCGCCACCTTCCTTTTATATAAAGGTGTTGCAATAACAACGGTACAAAAGGTGTTAGGACATAAAAAGGTGTCGGTAACACAGATTTATGCTAAACAAATGGATATGACAATGGTTAATGAACTGTCAAAGGTAAAATATTGAAACGGGAAGAATTTTTGTCCAAAAAGCAAGAATAATCAAAATTTATTACTACCTTTGCGGCGTGAAATTTTAGTGTAATAAGATATAAATATAAGATTATGAGTAAAATATCAATTACGTATTATTTGAATACGAAGTTAAAAGCCTCGAAAACACCAGAGGGTGAATGTGCGTATCCCGTATATATAAGGATTTTACACAGGCGGATTTTGTCCCGTATTAACAGCGTGGCAGTTAATGTGCCTGTTACCGAAAAACAGTTTGAAAACCTTTATAATTCAGGCATAAAACACAAACTTGTAACAGAAACGGAAGGTACAGAGATGAAAAACGGAATGATTACAGAAACGCGGGAAACAATAACGGAACATGTGAATTACGACATTAGAAAAGCGGTTGAAACCGAAACGAATATAATTACTTCATTTTTCGACTTTGCCAGCCGGCACATTTCGGACTTTATTATAAGCAAGGCAAAAACGAATTTCGGGGATTTGTTGGATTATTACGCAAATACCGAAATAACACAACTATTGGAATGGAGCAAAACAGACTTTATACCCTTTGAAACACGTTTAAATTTGCATACAAAATTAAGACAGTATATTGAGGATAAAACAGGTTTTACGACAAGCACGGCGATTGCAATTGCGCCTGTCAATGTAGGCTTGCACTCAAAAAGCCGCAATGGAAAACGTGAATTTATCCATTTGGGAACTGAAATGATTAACGACTTTCTCATGGTGGGCATCTTAACCGACAAAGAGGCGGGATTGTTTGAGTTCATAAACCTTTTGCAAAGTTACGATTTTGAAACATACCGCTTACCATTTGCCCGAAAAGGGAAACAAGCCGAAAGGAAAAAACGGATAAACAACCCGTATGAATATTTAACACTGCGCGTTTGGTTGCGTGAAAAACCTGCAATTTTGAAATATCTTACTGCAAAAGCAAGCCCAAAGACACGGGAATTTATTGCGGAATATGCCGAAAAATCCGAAAAAGTATTTATTGATTTGTTCAAAAAACAATATTTTGAGGGTTTGAGAGGCGGAGAATGACAAAAAAATTAGCAGCGTAAATAATTGAATGATAATATATAATAAAATTATTGAAAAAAAGTTTAAGAAAAAAGTAAGATTTATAAAAATTAATTCCTACTTTTGCGCCGTCAAATATTAGTCGTGAGTTGTTATTTTTTTTGCGCCTTATGTTTGATTAGACAATGGCTATTCCTGCGTCTAAAATTATTAATTTATTAAAAATAAAGATTATGGATAAAAAAGAAATCCAAACAATGGTACTCGTACCTGCTTCCGAATGGGAGGAAACGAGAAAACAGATTGCACAACTTGTTGAAATGCAGAAAGAAAATGCAGCCAGCAAAGATGAGTACATGCCTCCGAAAGATGTTTGTGCAATGCTAAAAATCGGACGTGCAACCTTTGAGAGGCACAAGAACAGCGGGACAATTCCCGTCTATTCTATTGCCGGCACAAAACGCAAGTATGCAAAGAAAAGCGAAATTTTGCGGCTGTTGCATGAAGGTAAACTTTAAGGTTATTGACTGTGTTTGATAATATTAAACTGTGTTTACCGTATCGGTTTTCCGACAATGCCGAGCGGGAGCGTTTTTGCTCTCGCTTTGGCTTGTTGGTTAAAGACGAAAAGAAACAGATTTACAACAATAAAGGATATGAAACATTGAGCCAGAACAAAGGCGTGTATATTCATTTGAAAAACAGTCGCTTAACTCTTGAATTTTCCTTGCATAAGTTCTTTAACTATTGTTTGTACAGCAAGCCATTGAATTACAATGATTTTAACTTTAAAGAAGCAAAACAGGCAGCGGAGTGGCTTGATGAAATGTTTAAGCCCTATTTTGATATAATGCACTCAAAAGTAATGAAATATGAGGTCGGCATCAATGTAATAACAAGCGAAAATCCCGATTTGTATTTGCAGGAACTTAAACAGATGAATATCAGTGTCAAAATCTTACCAATCAAGGAAGATATTCATTATAAGGAATATAAGCAATTCAGCACACAGCGGGACAGTGGCAAACGTATTATCTATATCTTTTATAATAAGACGTTTGAGGCAAGAAGTAAAACCAAAAATATGCAGGCAAAAATGAATGTCCCCGAAAACGTGTTGCGGGTGGAAAAGGACAATAAACGTCCAACGGAAAAGATACCTTTTGCCCGTTTGTTTGATAAAGATTTTATTTCGTTTACTGTCAATGAATTTAAGACGCGGTTTTGTGAAAATCTGGAATACAGAGGCAACCCGCAAAAACCTGAAAATATGAACAAAGCCGATTTTGAATTATTGCAACTTGTGTATGAAAAAGGCAGGGACGGCGCAAATTCAAAGATTGAAAACGACTATAAGAACGGCATTATCAAGCGGGCAAACTATTTTAATCGCTTGCGTG
>JAITIA010000241.1 GCA_031279695.1 Prevotellaceae bacterium
TGTTCGATGCAGTTGCGCAGTTCGTTGGCGGGAATATCGGTGGCAAAAAGTGCGAGAAATTCACAGGCAAGTTCGGTATATGTCAAATTTTTCCATTGAGGCAAACGGGAGGCTAACTGTGGCATGGTTGCCGGCACAAACAGCCCGCCGTCGCCTGCCAGTCCTTTGATAAATGCCTGACTGAAAGTAGCTGTATCCCCGCCTCTTGTACTTATATATTGCATGGTTGGCGTTTTTTTTTGATTTTTATCCGAGCGTAATTTCCGCGCCGGTTTCGTTGATGTTCATAATCCAGTATCGGGCGCTCAGTCCTGCCTCTGTAAAACAGGTTTGCATGGCTCGACCCACCTGTTCGTGATTTTTTTCAACAAAGGCAAGTATTCCCGGACCGGCGCCGCTGAGACAGGCGGCAACTGCGCCCTGGTCGAGGGCGGCTTCGCGTGCTTCTATTGCTCCGGGGATTGCGGGAAAACGGTATGGTTCATGCATTTTATCGTCGATTGCCTTGGCAAGCAGTTTCAAATCGCCGGTGCGCAGGGCTTCGATGGTCATCACTGCATGACCGATATTGTGAATGGCGTCGTAGCGCGGCAATGCCGGCGGCAAAACGGCACGCGATTTGGTTGTAAGAAAGGCGAAATCGGGGACGCAAACCACCACGCGCTGACTGCTCACGGGGACGCGATGAGTAAGCAGCCGTCCGTTTGCCGACCGTGTTACAACAACTAAACCTCCGAGCAAAGCGGGGACAACATTGTCGCCATGACCTTCGATTTCAACAGCTCGCGACAGTACGGCGCGTTTCAGAGTATCGGCGTTTTCTGCCGTCAGTTCCCGTCGAGCGATGGCGTGGGCAAAAATGAGACCGGCAATTACCGCCGTCGAACTTGAGCCGAGCCCGCTGCCGCAGGGTACATTGTTGCGACAGACGATACGCAACGGACCGGGCGCTTTTTGTCCAAGCGTTTCGTCAAGTTCCTCAAAAAGAACACGTGCAATGGTATTGGTATGGTCTTTGGGCAACTTGTCGGCGGCTTCGCCATACGATTCAATGGTGATGCATTCCTTCTGCTGAGGAACGTGATAGAGTTCAAAACTGTTCCACAAATCGAGGGCGATGCCAATGCAGTCGAAACCTGCGCCCAAGTTTGCCGAAGTTGCAGGGATTCGTACCCTGAGTATTGGATTTGTTAATGCCGTACTGTTCATAATTTTAATACAATCGATAATTTTACTGTTATATTTAAACCATTTTTTTGTATCGACGTCAGCGTGCTGCAAATATTGTTACACTCTGTTTTGCCGATTATTATACTTTGATAATTCATGTCGAAACATATACTTTATACCCGTTTCGTACATCAATTACAGAGCGCAAAAGTAGATATAATTTTTGAAACTCCAAAGCGAAAGAGGACGCGGTTGAAAAAAATTTGAGGCGCTATAATGCCAGTACAATAATAAATGAATACCGTACTAATCAATTAATCAGTTAATCAGTTAATCAGTTAATCAGTTAATCAGTTAATCAGTTAATCTAAAAAAGCCCCCGCAAACCGGGCAAAACGCAAAAAAAACGTATAATATTGGCGTTAAACGCGGAGCAAACCCTTATCACAGGAAAAAAATTTACCGTTCAAACAACCTGTGATATTGTGTTTTATGATTATTGAAAGAAATGTGTGCGCAAAAAACACTTCGATATGAATATTGTTTACTATATTTGCGCCGTTATTTTAAATGATGTTTTATACTGATAATTAGATTTAATTTATGAAATTTTTAATTCGCTGGTTTCTTAACCACATCCCCCGAAAATACATACAACTGTTTGCGCAGTTTGCAACAAGGCTCATTGCGCTGTTTTACCTCGGACACAGGGTCGAATGTACGGTTTGCGGCAAACATTACCGCAAGTTTTTGCCTTACGGATACATCAATTCGCGTACTAATGCTCTCTGTCCGCACTGCCTGTCGCTCGAAAGGCATCGCCTGATAGAACTCTATCTGAGGCAAAAAACAGATTTTTATACCTCAAAACCCGCGCTGCTGCATGTTGCGCCGGAACTGTGTTTTATCAAACGCTTCGAGGCGGCGCTGGGCGACAGATATACAACCGCCGACCTCGAATCGCCGCTGGCAAAAGTCAAAATGGACGTGCAGGCAATTCCCTTTCCCGACGAAACTTTTGACGTGATATTCTGTAACCATATTCTGGAACATGTTGAAAACGACCTGACTGCCATGCGCGAACTTTGCCGTGTACTGAAAACCGGAGGCTGGGGCATAATTCTTTCGCCAATCGACGATATTGATACAACATACGAAAATCCGGATATCGTTGAGCCGGAAGAGCGCAAAAAACATTTCGGACAGCACGACCACCTGCGACGCTACGGACGCGATTATGCTCAGCGACTTGCGTCCGGCGGATTTACTGTGGTCGAAGACCGTTTTGTTGAAACCCTGCCGCCCGAAACGGTGCAACGCTATGCCTTGCCTGCCAACGAAATTATCTACATAGTAAAAAAATCGCCCCGCTAAACTGACCTCCGACCATGAAAAAATGGAATCCGGTATTCTTTGCAATTGGCATAATTGCAGTTGGATACATGATCTACGACACCGGTATCGACCTTATTTGGGCAAATATACAAAAAACCGGAATATGGTTTTTGCCCGTCATCGGCGTCTGGCTGGCGGTTTACCTCATCAACGCCCTTGCGTGGAACCTGATATTGCACGACCGCGACACTCCGGAAAATCAACTGCCCTCGTTTCTCAATGTTTTCAGAATCACGGTCAGCGGTTATGCCATCAACTACATCACTCCGGTGATAAATCTCGGCGGCGAGCCTTACCGCATCTTTGAATTGAAGGACAAAATCGGGATAAACAAAGCCACCTCAAAAGTACTCTCATACAGTATGATGCACGTGCTGTCGCACATTGTTTTCTGGATAGTTTCAATCGCATTGATAATTGCAGTGCTGAACCCGCCCGCAGGCATTGTTGCGGCATGTATTCTGGCGCTTGTGTTTTTTCTGTTTTTTCTGTATTTCCTTTTTCGCGGATACAGAAAAGGAATGATTGTGAAACTTTTTCGCATACTCGGCAAACTGCCTTTCATCAGGCAACGCATCAGCCGGTTGAACGAGAAAAAACTTGCAACTTTTCAGGAAATCGACGCCAATATTGTACAATTGTATTCAAGCCGAAAAACAGTGTTCTACTCCGCCCTGCTGCTCGAAATTCTTGCCCGCACAGTCTCCTGCCTCGAACTGCTGTTCATTGGTCGAGCCATCGAAATCGACATGTCGATGATCGACGCCATTGTGCTGTATGCCGGCTCGACACTGTTTTATAATATCATGTTTTTTGCGCCCATGCAACTTGGCACGCGCGAAGGCGGTATGGCGCTCACACTCTCGACAATGGGCTTTGCCGCTTCTGCCGGACTGTATATCGGGCTGGTAACACGTATCCGCGAACTTTTCTGGATTTGTATCGGTATGATTTTGATGAAATGCAGGTTTTAGTGATTAATGATTAGTGATTAATGCTTGCAGCGGTTGTCTGAACTGTGATTTTAAGGTGATTTAAACGGATTTTTGTGATGCAAAAAAAGGGATAAAGATGAAAAATTTGTTATAATTTATTGGCATCATGAAAAAACTTGTTATCTTTTCAATCCCAGGCTCTTGCAGCGCAAGGACAATACGCTGAAATTTACGCCGATAGAAGAAGACTGCGTCAGCGATTTGTTTGTGTTCGATTCGCTGACGGCAAACAGCGCACTGTATAACTTTTTGGAAAAAAACGAGAAAATTTTGCCTCCATTCATAAAAATACGCAATAAACAGAAGCATAAATTCAATATATTAGACTTTATAAGTAATTGAGTATTATATGAATTAAAAATATTTTTTTGTTGATA
>JAITIA010000037.1 GCA_031279695.1 Prevotellaceae bacterium
CAATGGAGCGAACTGACAAACCGTATCGACCACTGGCTGTATATGTTGAAACATTTGACGGAATTTAACAGTCCGCCGGAAGGACTGAATGATGAGATATTCACACGCCTGTTCGAGACAGCCGCAATAGCCAACCTGTCCGAATCCGAATTGGAAGAATACGAAAGAAGTCTGAAGGTTTTCAGAGATAATTACAGCGCAATGAAAACTGCCATAGAAAAAGGACACAGCGCAGGATGGGCAGAAGGACTAGTAGAAGGCGAAGCAATTGGAATGGAAAAAGGCGAAGCAATTGGAATGGAAAAAGGCGAAGCAATTGGAATGGAAAAAGGCGAAGCAATTGGTCTGCAAAAAGGCGAAGCAATTGGAATGGAAAAAGGCGAGGCAATTGGAATGGAAAAAGGCGAAGCCAAAATGATCCGTGCACTCTATAACAATGGTATGTCGATAGAGCAGATTGAAGCCTCTGCAGGGTTGAGCCGCGAAAAAATTATCGAAATAATCAATCCTGAAAAATGATTTACCTTTTCGACTAATAAATTTATTTGATTATCGTACATGACACCTGAATTCATTTTCTTTTTTATTAGATGCGATAATCATTAATCACTAAACATTAAAAGTATGGAAAGAAACGAAGTTATTAATAAGGCAAATTCAGCTATGGCAGAGGAGTTTGAGGTCGATTTCGCCCGCATTATTCCCGATGCCAATATCAAAAACACGCTCGACCTCGACAGTCTGGGCGTGGTCGATATGGTTGCGCTGATTGAAGGTCTGTTCAGCGTGAAAATTAAGGCTCAGGAGGTCGGTTCGATACAGACTTTCGAGCATCTTTACGACTATATAATCAATCATTTGCACCGATAAGAGGCAAAACAGAAAACAGGTATTATTAACAATTAAAATTATGTACAATATTATTTATTGGACAATAGCAGTAATCGACGCTATAATTCTGATGATAATCAACCTCGTGGTATTCTTTATCACCCTGCCGTTCGACCCTCAGCGCCGGATAATTCACCGCATGTCGTGGTATTGGGGGCTGCATTACATCTGGTTTAACCCGCTGTGGAAAATGCACTACCGTTGCGAGGCGCAAATCGACCCGAAAAAATCATACGTGATTGCCGCCAACCACCAGTCGATGCTCGATATCAGCCTGATTTACAATCTCCCGCTGGTGTTCAAATGGGTGTCCAAACGCGAAGTGTTCAAAATGCCCTTCGTGGGCTGGATGCTCAAACTGCATGGCGATATTTTGATTGATCGCGGCAAAGCCGGCAGCACCAAACAAATGCTCCACGAAGCCGAAAAGTGGGTAAACAGAACTTGCAGTATCGCCGTTTTTCCGGAAGGAACACGCTCACACGACGGACAGTTGCAGGATTTCAAGGAGGGCGCTTTTTTGATTGCCAAAATGAACAGGCTGCCAATATTGCCCGTTGCTATCTATGGCACAAAGGACATGCTGCCGGCAGGCTCGGCAAAATTTCGTGGTCGGGCGCAGTGCTTTGTACATGTTTTGCCCGAAATCAGCGCCGAAACAGTTGCCGCCACCAAAACCCGCGACCTCTCCAACATGGTGCGCTCAATGATTCATGAAAAAATTGCAGAAATAAATAGTGCCCGTCCGAAAACTCCTAAAAATGGCTGAGCAATGCAAAGTCCCGCAGGGACTGCACATTAAATCAACAAATTCACATTCCGTCCCTGAGGGCGTTTGGAAGAAGGGCTTTTTATCTGCAAATTATTTTGCTCATTATTCAAAAAACCTGTACTTTTGCGCCGGATTAAGGTATATATAATTAGTATAACCTGTTAAAATTTAGTTATATGAGTATAAAATATGCATTAGTAACGGGCGGTTCTCGCGGGATTGGCAAGGCGGTGAGCGTTGCATTGGCGGAGGCTGGCTGTCATGTTATTGTCAATTATTTGAACAATGAAGCGGAGGCGGTCGATACGCTTGCAAAAATCACGGACAAAGGCGGTACGGGCGAAATTCTTCGCTTCGATGTTGCCGACCAAAAGAGTGTGGACGAGGCTATTGACGCATGGAGTGAAAAAAATCAGGCAAAAATATCGATACTTGTTAATAATGCAGGTATTCGCGACGATGCGCTGCTGATGTGGATGACTGATAAACAGTGGACTAAGGTTATCGATATTTCGCTGAACGGCTTTTTCCACATAACGCATAAACTACTGATGCCTATGCTTACTTCCAAGTTTGGACGGATAATCAATATCGTATCCGTTTCGGGAATAAAAGGTATCGCCGGTCAGACAAACTACTCGGCTGCAAAGGCGGGCATTATTGGCGCAACAAAGGCGTTGGCGCTCGAAGTGGCTCGCAAAGGCGTTACTGTGAACGCGGTAGCACCCGGTTTTATTGCTACCGATATGACAAAGGACCTGGACGAAAAAACAATTGCGAAAACAATTCCGCTACAACGCTTTGGCAGACCCGACGAAGTTGCCGACCTTGTGGCTTTTCTCGCCTCCGAAAAAGCCTCTTATATCACAGGAGAAATCATTTCAATTGCCGGCGGTCTCTCTTGAATATCTTTGTGTTAGAAATTTATTTTGTGCGCAGATAAAAAAATATGATTTTATTAGAAATAGTTTATCTACCTTTGCACTCGATTTTCAAACCTAAACCGGCATACAAATGCAGGATAATGTTGTTGAAATCAATGATTTTTAAGTATTAATAAATAAAATTAAAACAATGAATTATTTTAGAACTATTTTTACACTGTTGATTGCCGGAAGCCTGATTTTTGCCTCCTGCGAATCGAAAATAACAGCACCCGGAAGCGCCGAACAGTTGGCGCTGATTCCTGCCGATGCATTTTTTGTTGCCGATATAAAAGTCGGCGAAATGCTCGAAAAATCGGGTCTTAATAAACCCGACGACTACAAATTTATGGCATTTGCCAAATTTGCCGGCGGCGAAGCATACGCCTTCATCGAACACCTGCTGAAAGGCTCGGACGACGCCGGAGCCAGCCTCGAACAGATTGTTATCTACACCGCCCAAAACAAAACTTTTGGACTGTCGGCAAAAATGCTCGACAAAACAGCCTTTGAAAAATGGATTGTGAAACTCAGTCTCTTTCCCACCGAAATTAAAAACTCCGGCTCGATTTCCTACTCGCGGCTGCAAGAAGACCTCTGTATTGTCTGGAACGATAAATATCTCGTTCTGACCTCAAACGACAGTTTTTTTGAAGAAAATCAACTCAAAAACCTGCTGAAACCCCGAACAGACGGACTGCTGGCTGCCAACGACGATTTCAAACGCTTTGCCGAAAGGTCGGGCGATATCAGAGTATGGGCGCAATACGGCGAATCAATCAATTTCCTGAACCGACTGTCGGAAGCAGAAATTAAACAGCCCGTATTTAACATGGACGATGACTTTTTTCAGGATTTCAAAAACATCCACATGCATGCCAGTCTGGAATTTAACGACGGTCGCATCGACGGATCAATGGAAATGTCGCCCGCCTCGGAAATGGAAAAAATCAAAGCAAAATATCCCGTTTTGAAGGACAAAATCAATCCCGCCATCCTGAAGGACGTCCCCGAAGTGGAATATCTTGCGTTATGTTTTGCCGTCAATATGCAGGAATATTACAAGTATATTAAAAAAATGATGGATGGATGGATGGCTAAATCAGATAGTTACAGAATAAACCCGCTTGGACGCGACGAAATCAAAGCCCTGTGCGAAAGCCCCGACGTGAAGGACGTTATTGACGCGCTCGACGGCGATGTATTTATGGGCATACACGGTTTTAATCAAGGCGCCATACCCTATCCGCTTGCCAATATTGTGTTTACCGTCAAAAGCGAAGACGCCTTCAAAACCATTATGAACAAAATCCCGAAGGAAATGATCAACCACAAAAACCCGAAATATTTTTCGATAATCAACAAAATAGTTCCCGTGTATTTTGCCTTCAAAAACAACCGCGTGCTGGTAACCAACGACGAAAAAAGTATCGAAGGATTTACGGGCAACAATCCGCCGGCAAAAACTTTTGCCGACAATGCCGTCAAAACCCTCTTCGCAAAACCGGCGGCGTTCTATCTCAATCTCGATTTTGCCTCATATCCGCAGTTTATCAAAACCTTGCTGGCAAATGTCATGGGATACAGATACTCACAGTTTGTGTCATATATCGATCTTTACGAAAGTTTTCAGTTGAGTGGCAATTACTTCAAGACGGAAGGCTCGCTGACACTGAAAAACAAAAACGTAAACGTGCTGAAACAGATTCTGAAAAATATCGACAACAATCTCAATTCTTTTGGAATTTGAAACAGATTAAATTAAGCAGATTGCAGCCATCCTTTATTTCCGGCGTCGAAACCAGTCCGTCGCCGGAAATATGGTTTGGCGAACTGTGTTTTCGTAAAGGTGAAACCGTGCTGATTTCCGCCTCGTCGGGGCAGGGAAAATCCTCTCTTTTGAGTTATATCTTTGGCGAACGAAACGATTATGCCGGCGAAATCCGGTTCGACGACAGGGACATCAACACTCTGAAAAAAAGCGAATGGCAAAAAATCCGCAAAACAGAACTCAGCTGCGTGTTTCAGGGTTTGCGCCTGTTCAACGGTTTGACGGTGATGGAGAATATCCATCTGAAAAACAGGCTCACCCAGCATAAAACCACACAGGAAATCATCCATCTGCTTGAGGTTGCAGGCTTGGCTGACAAAATCGACGAAAAGGCGGGGCGACTGTCTTTCGGACAGCAGCAGCGCGTGGCAACTGTTCGCGCCCTGTGTCAGCCCTTCGATTTTATTCTTATGGACGAGCCGTTCAGTCATTTAGACGAAACAAACATAGCAATTCTCGCCGAACTTATTACCCGCGAAATCGCTCAAAAAAATGCCGCAATGATACTCTGCTCACTCGGCTACGAATATCCCTTCAATTATCATAAGAAATTAGTGATTAGTGATTAGTGATTAGTGATTAGTGATTAGTGATTAGTGATTAGTGATTAGTGATTAGTGGTCAAAAATCGTAAATCAAAAATCGTAAATCAAAAATCAAAAATCGTAAATCATAAATCATAAATCATAAATCATAAATCATAAATCATAAATCATAAATCGTAAATCGTAAATCGTAAATCGTAAATCAAAATGTCTGTTTCCAAAAAGCATCTTTTCAGGATATTTTTATTTCTGATGTTCAATCAATTTCCTGCTGTGCTGTCGAAAGCGCAGGATAACAGGTCGGACGACAGTCTTTCGCGTTCGACGGCAAACTGGATGATGCCTCAAAAGAAAAACTATCTTTTTCCGCTTGCCAAAGTTACGGGAATTAATCTCGGCGTGCATCTGTTCGACCGTTTTGTTTTGATAACCGGCTGGGCGCAAGTGGATTGGGGCAGTATCAGAAACAATCTGAATAAGGGTCCGGTCTGGGATAACGACAGTTTTTCGACCAATCTTTTTTGGCATCCGTATCATGGCAGCCTGTATTTCAACTCGGCGCGTTCCAGCGGATTGAATTTCTGGCAATCAACGCCGTATGCCTTTGGCGGCAGTTTGATGTGGGAATATTTCGGCGAAAGGGAACAACCCTCGCTCAACGATTTATTTGCAACAACAATTGGCGGTATGGCTCTGGGCGAAATTATGCATCGCGCCTCCCATCTTGTGCTGGACAACAGCGCAACAGGCTGGGAACGAGTTGGTCGGGAACTGGCGGCAGGCATCATGTCGCCAATGAATTTGCTTGATCGCCTCGCCAGCGGAAAGGCGTGGAAACTGAGGTTCGACAAGGAGCAGCAAAACCGCCCGCCGTTCAAATTAAATCTCTCGGTTGCCAACCGGTTTATGAGCGATTTATACAACAATCGCAATCATTTCAATACACTTCTGTCCGCACAGATGATATACGGCAACCATTTTACGGAAGACATTCACCGTCCATACGATTGTTTTACAGTGAATTTCGACCTGAATGTTCTCGGCAATCAGCCAATTGTGTCGAATGTAAATATTATTGGTTTAATCTGGGCGCAGGAGTGGAATAAAGATAAACATGATTTCCTTGCCGGCATTTTTCAACATTTCGACTACTACGACTCGAATCCGCTGAAAAAAGATGCTCAACAGCCGTTTAAATTTGCCGAAACAGCCTCTTTTGGCGGTGGTTTTATTTATGGGAAAAAACAGAAAAACGCTAATAAACACCGATTTATCGGCAGTCTGTATGCCAATGCCGTGTTTTTGGGCGCCAGCGATTCGGACTATTATCAGGTGGAAAACCGCAATTACAATATTGGCTCGGGCTACAGTGTGAAACTCAGCGGAATATACAATTTTTCACCGCGATGGAACACAATACTGTCGATAAAAAACTATTACTTTTTCACTCACAATCCGCACAGCAGAGAAGAAGAGGCGCTGCTTGTCAATCTCAAAGGCAATTCAAGCAATTCGATGCTGAGCGTAATCGCGACAGGAATAAATTTTGCCGCAACAAAATACCTGACAATCAACATGGAACAGCGCTTTTACTCCCGCCAGACACAATATAAATACTTCGATAACATATCAACCACTTCCACCGAAAACAGAATTAAATTAATATTCCAAATTAACAGGTGAAGCCTTGTGTATAAGTTCTATGTGAAAAATCACACGGAGACGCCGCAGGATTAACCACTAATCGAATTATATTCATCGATAGCATGTTTGATACATTCGACGGCATTGCGCAGATGTTCTTTTTTGAGTACGTATGCTATTCGCACCTCGTCGACGCCCATATTTTCTGTTTTGTAGAAGCCGGCGGCGGGAGCAACCATCACTGTTTGACGCTTGTATTCAAATTCGGAGAGCATCCATGCGGCAAAAGTTTCGGCGTTATCGACCGGCAGGCGGGCGATGGTATAGAACGCGCCGGCAGGGCTTGGACAAAGCACCCCGTCGATACTGTTCATTCCTTCTATCAGACAGTCTCTTCGCGACATATATTCGCGCCGTATTTCTTCAAAATAAGTGTCGGAGGCGCTCAATGCGGCTTCGGCGGCAACTTGCCCGATTGCCGGCGCACAGAGACGCGACTGACAGAAATGCAGCATGGCGGCAGAGACCTCTTTGTTGCGTGTTATAATCGCTCCCACACGTATTCCGCACATACTGTAGCGTTTGGACGTGGAATCGACAATAATTACATTATCTTCCAAACCTTCCAAATCCATGCACGAATGGTATTTTTCGCCTGTGTAGCAAAAAACCCTGTAAACCTCGTCGCAGATAAGAAACAGGTCGTGGCGGAGAACAATCTCGCGCAGGCTTTCGAGTTCTTCTTTTGAATAGATATAGCCGGTGGGATTGTTGGGATTACACAGCAGTATTGCCCTGGTACGCGGCGTGATACGTCTTTCAAACTCGCTGATTGGAGGCAGCGCAAAGCCTGTTTCGATGCTTGTTGGAACGGGCACAATTTTCACACCCGCCTGTTCTACAAAGGCGTTATAGTTAGTGTAGAAAGGTTCGGGGATAATCACTTCGTCGCCCGAATTGAGGCAAACTGTGAGCGAAAGAATCAGCGCTTCCGAGCCGCCGGTGGTAACCAGAATATCGTTATATGTGATATTCATTCCAAGGTCGTTATAATATTTTTCCAGACCTTTGCGGTACGAAAGATTTCCTGCCGAATGTCCGTATTCGATTATTTTGTTGGGAAAATTGTGTATTGCATCGAGCGCCGCCTGTGGCGACAGAATATCCGGCTGACCGATATTGAGATGATAAACTGTTCGACCTTTGGCTTTTGCAATGTCGGCATACGGCACAAGTTTCCGTATGGGCGAGGCTGGCATACTTTTTCCTTTTTGCGATATTTGGGGCATCTATTTATTGAATATTTTTGATTCGTTTTTTCATTTTTTCCTTGATTTCATCATTACATAGCTTGCCGATGCTACCTTCGTGGCTGTGGTTTACAGTACGTTGGGGGCAATATTTGCCGCTTTGCACCATGCGGGCAATTTCCCGATATGCATCCCTGAAAGGCATTCCGGCAAGCACCAGCCGGTTTACGTCTTCCACAGTAAAAAGAAAGTCGTAAAGAGAATTGTCGATAACGCTGTTTACCTTAATATTGCGTATCATGTATGCGCACATTTCGAGGCAAAGTTTCAGCTCGTCGATTGCCGGAAAAAGGATTTCTTTCAGCAGCTGGCTATCGCGATGATAGCCCGAAGCGAGGTTGGCGGCGAGCAGGGTCAGTTCGTTGGGAACAGCCTGCAGGCGATTACATTTGCCGCGTATGAGTTCAAACATGTCGGGGTTTTTTTTGTGCGGCATGATGCTCGAACCGGTAGTCAGTTCGTCGGGAAGGCTAACAAAGCCAAAATTTTGGCTCATATAAAGACAAACGTCGGCGGCAAATTTCGACAGCGTCGAGGCAATTGCCGCTATTGCGTAGCCAAAAGTCCGTTCCGTTTTGCCACGCGACATTTGCGCGGCTATCGAGTTGAAATGGAGCGTTTCAAAGCCCAGCAGTTTGGTGGTCATTGTTCTGTTGAGCGGGAACGACGAGCCGTAGCCTGCCGCCGAGCCGAGCGGATTCTGGTTGGCATGTCGATACGCGGCTTCGAGCAGCAGCATATCGTCGGCAAGCGATTCGGCGTATGCGCCAAACCACAACCCAAACGACGAGGGCATGGCAATTTGCATGTGAGTATATCCGGGCATGAGCATATCGCGGTGTGTTTCGCTCAAATCAATCAGAATATCAAAGAGATTATTGCTGAGAACGGCAATTTTTTTGATTTCCGCTTTGAAGAAAAGTTTGAGATCGACCAGCACCTGGTCGTTGCGTGAACGTCCGGAGTGAATTTTTTTACCAACATCGCCAAGTTTTCTTGTTAGCATCATCTCTATTTGGGAGTGAATATCCTCAATTCCCTCTTCAATTTCAAAATTATTGTTCCGAATTTCGACTAAAATAGCCTCCAATTCGGCAAGCAGCAGATTCAACTCATTTCTGCTCAATAATCCAATGGACTGCAACATTTTAATATGCGCTATCGAGGCTTGAACATCAAATTCGGCGAGTTTAAGGTCAAGTTCTCTGTCGCGTCCTACTGTAAAAGTTTCCACCGCTTTATCGATATCGAAACCTTTATTCCATAATTTTCCCATTTACCTATTTCAAATCTAAAATAAAAATGCAAAAGTATGTGAAATAGTTGGATTTTGAAAATCAGTAATAAAAACGGCTAAATCTTTTTTTGAGGTGCTATGAAAAATATCTATTAGAATATTATTAGAAATGAACGTCATAGCAATCAAAAGTCCCGCAGGGACAGCACTTTATATCAACAAATTCACATTCCGTCCCTGCGGGACTTGGGACTGCGTGTATTCGAGTTTTCGGACGGACACTAATTTGAGGTGGCGTGGACGCTACGCTGAGCAAAGGAGAAATAATTGATAAAACGGGAGAAAAACTGCTTGAAGGAACCATCAAAAAAACAGAAGTTCCATTGTCAAAATAAAAAAATCTTGCTTTGTAAAATACTGATAATCAAAAAAAATAAATATTTGTTGAAAAAAATATTTGTATCCATATAACTATCTGTGTATCAAAGGGTATTAATTTGCAATTAATAATCAAGGTTGAATAAAATTTTGCTAATAAAAAAGTTTGTATTACTTTTGTACCCGATTTCGATCAGGTTTTTATGGACTTCGGCTCTGTCAAAATCAAAATTAAAATTAAAATTTTTTAGAAGC
>JAITIA010000055.1 GCA_031279695.1 Prevotellaceae bacterium
CAGGCACAGCCTGCGTAGATAGAGTGGACAAGGTAGAACCTTGTCCCAACAGCCGTGGCGGGGTCGCTGCCGGAGGCTAAAGCCACCGGTTAATAAAGTGTCGTCCCTGCGGGACTTTGCAGATATACCATTTTTTCGAGTTTTCGGACGGACACTAAATAAGTTATTTCCGTTTCATGGCAAAAAAAATCGCAAGTTTATAAGTTATTTATTTCACGTCCCTAATCACTAATCATTAATCACTAATCACTATATTATCATATTCTGTGGCATTATCCGCATTATAGATTAAAATCTGACTGTTATAAAGTGTATTTCGGTATATTTTTACATATCGGCTGTAAACCGACGCAATCAGGTTATATACTGTATTTTCATAAACATCGATATAATCTCCGGTATGGCACACAATTGACCCGCCTTCCACATTTTCTATCAGATTATGATGTATTTGGGTATAATTTCCAACGCAACCGCAGGCTGCTTCCACTTCAACATCAATTCCACACATCGGCGGCGTTCCGTTTTTGATATTATAAATATGGTTATGGCTCAGTTCCGAATTATTTCCGGCAATCAGCGAAATTCCCTGCCGCCGGCAATCGAACAGTTCACAACGGGTTATTTTCACATTATCATTAGGTTTCGCGCCGTCGGGAAGATAACTGTTGATGATAATGGCGTCGCCCGACATCTGTTCCACTTTTGAGTCGTTAATCGTTATATTCCTCGAATGGGCGATATTGAATCCGAAACCCCACTCATGGGTTTGCGAGCCTAATGTTTCAGTTTCGGAATAATCATGTTCATAACGGTCGCCAATCAAATGACCTCCATTAACTGTTACATTATCAACCTCAAAAATAAAGAAAAGAGAATAAGTAACCTGACTGTTCGGCAAAAGTCGAAATACAGCCTCACCCAGCTCAAGCGTCATATCCGACGGAACGACAATGCCTTTCATCTCATGCTCAGGTATTACAACCCATCCCCATCCCTGCCATTTCGAGATAACGGCATATTGCCTTTGCGGAAATCGGACGGTGGTATATCCGTTCTCTTTGGCATAGTTCAATGCGTTGTTAATTCCGCGTGTGGTAGCAACTGCAACAGCGCTGTCTTTATAATTGTCGCTGTCCGGAATATCAAATTTCGCCAAATCAATCACATACACAGAAGTATCCTGTTCGTCTTCTTTTGCATTTTTTGACGAACAGGATAATAGCAGAAAAACACACATTACTCCCGATATATATCTGAAAATGTTTCCAATGAATATGAATTTAATTTTATCCATATTTGTAAAACCTGTTAATTTTGATAACCTTGCCATATTTACCTTAAATTTAAATTTATAAATTTCAAGCCGCAAAAGTAATACTTATTTTTGGTTTGACACAATATTTATTTCAGAGGTTGAAAAAAAGCTCAAATATTGGACGACGTTCGATGACTTCCGGACGACATCCGACGACTTCCGGACGACATCCGACGACTTCTGGACGACATCCGATGACTTCTGGACGACATCCGACGGCTTCTGGACGACATCCGCCGACTTCTGGACGACATTCGACGACTTCTGGACGACATCCGACGACTTCTGGACGACATCCGCCGGCTTCTGGACGACATCCGATGACTTCTGGACGACGTTCGACGACTTCTGGACGACATCCGCCGGCTTCTGGACGACGTTCGACGACTTCTGGACGACGTTCGACGACTTCTGGACGACGTTCGATGACTTCTGGACGACATCCGACGACTTCTGGACGACATCCGACGGCTTCTGGACGACATCCGACGGCTTCTGGACGACATCCGACGACTTCTGGACGACATCCGACGTCAGTAATTTACAATAATGTTGTTGCAACAAATACCCCATTAGGAGTTGCATATCAATAGAATTACGATTTACGACAAGAACTTCGTGGTTATTCGTGTAATAATATTTTTTACACCATGTCTTTTGATTTGTGTGAATGTTTGGCATTATCCTTTCCTCCGCCGTCAGGCACTAATCACTAATCACTAATCACTAATCACTTATAAAAAATATTTGTTTTTTGCGGATTAAAACACTTACCTTTGCAAATTATTTTTAATGATTTTTAAATTCTGAAAGAAGAAAAATGATTGATTTTTTTGTACTGCTTTTTGCTTTTTCGCTGATTTTTCTGTCTATCACAGAACGATTTAGGAGTTATGCCAATTTGATTTGTATGCAGGGCGTTTTGCTGTTTCTTATATCTTTTTTTCTGCTGACTGAGGTCAATTGGTTAAACATGCTGTTTATCACAAGCGAAACGCTGTTATTCAAGGCTGTAATCACTCCGTATCTGCTCTATCGCATCATCAACAAAACGGGAGTCAGCAAGGTGCACAAATCGGCATTGCCTGTGTTTTATCAGTTGATACTAACCATGTTTGCCTTTTTTGTGAGTATCGGAATAGCGTTTCTGCTGAACGACAGGGCTATCAACCCGTCGTTTCTGGCAATCTCAATAAGTTCAATGCTTTGCGGGCTGCTGCTGATTATAACCCATAAACGTATTTTTTCGCACATGGTGGGTTTTCTGGTACTCGAAAATGCCGTCTTTCTGTTTTCGATTGCGGCAGGAACGGAAATGCCAATTCTTATCAATACCGGCATTTTGATAGATTTGGTGATAACAACACTGATTTTGAGCGTTTTCCTTACCAAAGTGAACGAGCGAAATCAAAGTCTGGAGGTCGATAATTTGACCCTGTTGAAAGATTAAATTGCATTATTGTATTAGTTTTAATACTTTTGCGCCCTGAATATAACAGATGAATTTGCGTATGTTTAGTTATATTAGAAATATAATGAGAAAGAAACATCTCAGAAAAATGGAAAAATTATCGAAAAAACGGAAAATTACCGTGCATAATTTCGATACTGCAAAGACCATGGGCGTGGCGCTGTTGTCGACCGACAGGGCGCAGCTGAGGTCTGTTCTGGATAATCTCGTCAAAAAGTATAATCTGAAAATCACTTTTGCGATATATTATCCTGAAAAAAAATTGCCGGAAAATGTTGGCGTTTATACCGATAACGTTCTTTTTGCCGACAGTGAATGTAACTGGTTCGGCAAACCGGCAAACCGGGCAATCGACAAATTTACCAATTGTGAATTTAATATTCTGATTGACTTGTCGGAAAAAGCCTGTTTCCCCTTGCAGTGTCTGGTTGCCGCGTCGAAAGCAAATTTCAAGATTGGAAACAGCCACAACGCTCAATTATACGATTTTATGCTGTTGGGAAACAGCAGCAGCGAAAATTTTATAATGAATATAGAAACATATTTAAAAAAAATAAATTGCAATGAATAAATTCACAGGCTTGGGAGTGGCGCTGGTAACTCCATTCAAAAGCGATAAATCGATTGATTTTGAGGCTTTGGGAAAAACATTAGAACATGTTACTTCGGGCGGCGTCGATTTTCTTGTTGTTTTGGGCACAACCGCCGAAACGCCAACCCTGAATGCCGCCGAAAAAGCAGAAACAGTGAAATATATCGCCGAAAAAAATGCCGGAAAACTGCCCCTCGTTGTGGGTGCGGGCGGCAATAATACCCGCGAAGCAGTGGAAGCCGTTGCCAGTCTGTACGATGAAGCCGACGCCGTGCTGAGCGTTGTACCTTATTATAACAAACCTTCGCAACGAGGTATCGAGGCGCATTTTTCCGCCATTGCCGACGCATCGAAAAAACCTGTTATTCTGTACAATGTACCCGGACGAACAGGTGTGAACATGAACGCCGATACCTGTCTGAAACTTGCCGAACACAAAAATATTGTTGCCGTTAAGGAAGCCTCCGGCAATCTGAATCAAATGAGTTATATACTTCGCGACCGACCGGCGGATTTCAGCGTGCTTTCGGGCGACGACGGGCTGACGCTGTCGCAGATAGCAATAGGCGCTGACGGCGTAATATCGGTCATTGCCAATGCTTTCCCCGTCGAATTTGGGAAAATGGTACATCTGGCGCTCGACGGCAATTATGCTCAGGCAAGGCAAATATATATGAAACTTGTGGAAATTATCGATTTGCTGTTTGTCGAAGGTAATCCCGCAGGAGTGAAAGCCGCTATGGAAATCAGAGGCGTAATACACAACTACTTAAGGCTGCCGCTGGTGGAGGCAAGCGAAACGCTTTATGAGAAATTGAAAAAAATACAGGAAAAAATATGAGATATGGACAAAGAAGATAAAATACTGATAGACAAATATGAGGTACAACTATATAATCGAGAATCCATATATTTCGACCTCACCGAATTTGAGATAATCGTCTCATATTATATGTATGAGGGAAAATATATCGAAGCGCACGAAGCTCTGGTGCGGGCAAAAATATGTCATCCCGAAAGCCCTAATCTTGACCTTCTTAAAGTCGAAATTCTAATGGAGCTCGAAGAATACGACAAGGCGCTGAAACTTGCCGAAACACTCGAAGCGCCCCTGTTCGACCGTTATGAACTGTACTACATTAAAGCACAGATACATCTCGAACTCGACAACGTCAAAGCAGCTGTTAAAGACTTCAAAGCGGCGCTGGAACGATGCAATGCCGTTTCTGCTCACGACTATCACTCCGAAATATACAATATCCCCGGACTGCTGATGGACAGGGATTTGCATAAGGAGGCGCTGTATTTTCTGCGCAAATTCATGAAAATCGACGATGGATACGTTGATACATATTGGAATATGGCAGTTTGCCACGAAAAAACCGGCGCAACCGACAAAGCCGAGAAGTATTACGAAAAAGCGCTGGACATCAATCCTTTTAACGAGTGTATATGGAACGACCTCGGTTTGATGCATATCAGCTGCGAAAAATACGAAAAAGCGCTCAATGCCTTTGAATTTGCCCTCGCCATAAATGACAACGGTTTGCAGGCGTCCATTTATAAATCGAACGTGCTGATGCTGATGAACGAATACGACAGGGCAATTGAATGGATTGAAAGTCAGGAAATAAAAGACGCAGGCTCGTACTACATGCTTGGCAAATGCTATGAAGAAAAACAGGAGGTCGAAAAGGCTGTTGAATATTATACCAGTGCAATAAAAAAAGCGCCGGAATTTACGCCGTCGTACTGGTGCATGGCAAAAATCATGTATCAGGCAAACGACGCCGCGCTTGCCGTCAAACTTCTTGAAAAAGCAATAGAATACGAGCCTAACAATATGGATTACATGCTGATGCGTACCATCTATACGATAGGTATGATGATTGGACTCAAACTGGTTATCGACGACCGAGACAGTAAAAACGAAAGCTACGAAAAGCCTTACAATAAAGCCGTTGCCGCCGCGCTGCTCTACTATCTCGGCGATTTGGAGGGCTGCTGTAAAAAAATCACCAACTCGCTGTTTGTTGACGAAAATGCCATCGAAAAATTCTTTGAACAGGCGCCGGAAGCAAAAGAAAATACATATATAATAAATTATTTGAAAATGCATATTAAAAAATAGAACATCGATGAAACACAGAAAACCAAAAGATTATACATTGATTGCGCTGAAAGGCGCAGGCATGGGCGCAGCCGACGTTGTGCCCGGAGTATCGGGCGGAACAATTGCTTTTATTACAGGAATATACAACGAATTGCTGCTGAGTATTCGCAATTTGCCCGCAGCATTCAAATCGCTTGTTTCCAGCAAATTCAACCTGAAACTGTTCTGGAACAAACTGAACGGCAACTTTTTGCTGGCTCTCATTCTGGGTATCGGGCTCAGTTTCCTGTCGCTTGCCAAACTGATGAGCTATCTGCTTACCAATTTTCCTGTACCAACGTGGTCGTTCTTTTTTGGATTAATTCTGGCGTCGGTATGGCTGATACTGAACGATATAGAAAAATGGACGGTCGGAATTCTCGTTTCCCTGATTGCCGGCACGCTGGCAGGCTACGCAATAACCATAGTCAGTCCCGCGCAAACGCCCGACGCACTGTGGTTTATCTTCCTGGTGGGAACAATAGCAATTTGCGCAATGATACTGCCCGGCATTTCGGGAGGTTTTATCCTGCTCATTCTGGGCAAATATCAGTTTATGCTGAACGCAATCAACGAATTGAAAATTGTTATTGTTCTCGTATTTCTCTGTGGCGCGGTGTCGGGGCTGATTTCATTCTCCTATATTTTATCGTGGCTGCTCAATAAATTCCATTTTGTAACCATTGCCTTTCTTGGCGGAATAATGCTTGGCTCACTGAACAAAATCTGGCCTTGGAAACAGACCGTCGAATTTACAACCAACAGTCATGGCGAACAAATTCCTCTTCTGGAACACAACGTTTTACCCTCGACCTACAGCGCGACGTCGGGCGAGCCGTCGGCAGTTGTTCTGGCAATAATTATGGCAATAGCCGGTTTTGCCATTATCTTTATTATCAACCAAATTGAAACAAAATATAGAAATAAACAACAAAAAAATAAATAACATTATATTAATAACAAACTTAAAACAAAAAGATTATGCACAACAGATTATTTAGAAGAAAAGACATCAAAATAATGATGCAGGAATCGGGCGAAAGCGGAGGGCTGAAACGCAGCCTTTCGGCAAATAACCTGATAGCGCTCGGAATCGGCGCCATTGTAGGCACAGGCATCTTTGTCCTCACCGGTCAGGAAGCCGCCGCACATGCCGGTCCGGCGCTAACAATTTCATTCGCCATTTCGGCTCTCGGCTGCATACTGACAGCATTCTGCTACGCCGAATTTGCAGCAATGATACCATTGTCGGGCAGCGTATATTCATACAGTTATGCCACTATGGGTGAATTTCTTGCATGGTTCATCGGCTGGGATTTGGTGCTCGAATATCTCTTCGCCTGCTCGACGGTTGCCGTGGGCTGGTCGGGCTACATGGTGAGCCTGATCAACGGCTGGGGAATAGAAATCCCAAACCATTTGACCGAAGCCACACTGATATATTCCTCCGAAGGCTGGAACTTTTCGGGCAGCATAATCAACTTTCCCGCAGTGTTTATCGTAGCGCTGGTAACGGTATTTCTCATTGGCGGCATCCGGCAGTCGGCAATTATCAACAACATTATAGTTGTAATCAAAGTGGCAGTGATACTGCTGTTTATAGGATTCGGACTGTCGTATATCAACGTCGATAACTGGACGCCCTACATCCCCGAAAATACCGGCGAATTTGGCAGTTTCGGCTGGAGCGGCATCCTGCGGGCGGCAGCAGTGATATTCTTTGCCTATCTGGGCTTCGACGCCCTCGCCACCGCCGCACAGGAAGCCAGAAATCCGCAGCGCGACATGCCCAAAGGCATACTTGTGTCGCTCATAATCTGCGCCATACTGTATATCATGGTTACCGCCGTACTCACCGGCATTGTCCACTACAAAGAACTTGGAGTATCCGCGCCCATAGCCCATGCAATCGACCGCGTGGGGGCGGGGCTTGCCTGGCTCAGTCCATTCATCAAACTGGGCGCAATAGCAGGCATCAGTTCAGTGATACTGGTCATGATGCTTGGGCAAACACGTATATACTACGCAATTTCGAGAGACGGACTGCTGCCGAAATTCTTTTCGCAAATACATCGAAAATATAAAACGCCTCACAAATCGACCATCTTTGCAGGAATAGTAACCGCCCTGATTGCCGGACTGTTCCCAATCAACGTACTCAGCGAACTGGTGTCGATAGGCACTTTGATGGCGTTTACAATAGTCTGTATTTCAGTGGTAGTACTTCGTCGCACAATGCCCGATTTGCCCCGTCCGTTCAAAACGCCAATGGTGCCGTTCCTTCCGATACTCGGCGCATTAGTCTGTATAATTCAGATGGTTGCCCTGCCATGGAATACCTGGCTACGACTGATAGGCTGGATGATATTAGGCTTTATCCTCTATTTTGCATACGGACGACGACACAGTAAACTGAGAAAATAGTGGTTAGTGGTTAGTGATTAGTGGGGAGTGTCACGTGGTTAGTGATTCTTTGGCAACATATTCTACCGAGAGATGCAATCCTGCGGATTGCCAGATTGCTCAGTCCTTCACTTCAAAATCATATTTTAATAGACTTTATGGACGGACACTAATTTAAAAGGTTCTACTGGGAATTGTGTGGAAAATCCAGAGAACCCTTATTTCCAAAGGCGCCCTTAGTAGAGATGCTGTTAATCGCGTCCTTACACCCTTATTCCCTTATTATTTCCTCTGAGAAAATAAGGGCGATTTACCTTGAGTATCAGGGCTACTTAGGGCGCTTGAGAAAATAAGGGTTTTGTATCGATAATTGATTGAAAACAAAAGTTTCCACACAATTCCCGGTTGAACCATTTAAAAAGGCTCGGCGTCGTTTATAAAATTCGAGCAGTCGAATTTTTATTTCGAGCAGTCGAATTTGCGAGATTGAGCAGTCGAATTTGCGAGATTGAGCAGTCGGAAGCATAAGAATTGATTTTGTACGGCACTTTTTTTATAAATACCATATATATATTGTCTGTCCGAAAACTCGAATCCACGCAACCGCCGTCCCGTTAGGGACGGAATGTTGGTAGAAAATGCAAGCCCAACCTCGTAACCACCGTCCCGCAGGGACGGAATGTGGAATTTGTTGATTTAAAGTGCAGTTCCGTTGTTCGGACGAGGCTGTGCCTCGTCCGGTTTATCTTGGCAGGCTGCGCCTGCCAACAAAGGTGCAAATGCAGGCAC
>JAITIA010000056.1 GCA_031279695.1 Prevotellaceae bacterium
ACTTTATTAACCGGTGGCTTCAGCCTCCGGCAACGACCCCGCCACGGCTGTTGGGACAAGGTTCTACCTTGTCCACTCTATCTACGCAGGCTGTGCCTGCATTTGCACCTTTGTTGGCAGGCGCAGCCTGCCAAGATAAACCGGACGAGGCTGTGCCTCGTCCGAACAACGGAACAACACATTAAATCAACAAATTCCACATTCCGTCCCTGCGGGACGGCGGTTGCGTGTATTCGAGTTTTCGGACAGACACGTATATAACGCTGTTAGCATGGCGGCGGCGGTTTTTGCATCTCGTAGAGATGCATCGCTCGGTAGAAACGCATCACACACACGCATTTGCATCCCGCAGGGATGCATCCTTACAAGATGCAAGATATTCTTTGGCAACCGTTTCTACCGAGCGATGCAATCCTGCGGATTGCTTGATTGCTCAGCCCTTCATGTTACAATAATATTTTGACCGACTTTATAGACAGACACTATATACGTTCAGCGACTATGTCAATCGTCAATCAAAAATCAAAAATCGTCAATCAAAAATCAAAAATCAACTATATGTTCAGCGACCAGCCATCGCGATAAGTATGTCGGATATATTCTTCGGCGGTTTGGATGGCGTTCAGGGTCAGAGTGTGCGGTTCTTGATGCGGGATTCCGTTGGGAACTTTCAACTCGTCGGTTGCCGAGAGATTGGTGATGCGCATGTTTTCGCCGTCCCATTTCAGTTTTTTGCCGAGACTTTGCATACGGACGGCTAAATTGCCCATCACAACCATTTCGTTCAGCGGACCGGAATATTCAAAGTTGGAGAGCGGCATTACGCGATTTTCGGGCGACTCCTTGCAGGCACGAACAAAATCCATTTCGTGGCTGGTTTTCACCCGTCGCAGAATGGCGGGCGGTTTGGGCTGATTTTCGAATTTGGCGACGGGCAGCAGGCGGTATTTTACGCCGTAGCAGCCGCAGAGAAGTACGCCTTTTGTACCGTGAAAAATGAGACCGTTTTTGTCGTGTCCCAATTCAACACCCTCGGGCATAGAATCGGGGCGCTGTGGCAACAGACCGCCATCATACCAGGTAACGTTTACGGCGGGCATATTTATTTTGCCTTCTTTTGGACGGGCGGGAAATTCGTAGCGAACAATGGAAGCCATTGGAGCGCCTTCGGAGTTCAGGGCTGTCGACGAGGCTTCCACTGCCGAGGGATGTCCGAGTTTCATGGCAGCAAATACCACATCGAGCACATGACAAGCCATGTCGCCAAGGGCGCCGGTGCCAAAATCCCACCATCCGCGCCAGTCCCAGGGGTGATATGCGCGGTGATATGGTCGCATTGCCGCCGGTCCGATAAACAAATCCCAGTTGATATGTTCGGGCAGCCACATTCCCTGTTCCGGTCGTCGCATTCCCTGAGGCCAGATAGGGCGGTCTGTCCATGCGTCCACCTGAGTTACTTCGCCAATTGCTCCGCTCCATATCCATTCGCACACTTCGCTTACGGAGGCGGCGCTATGCCCTTCGTTACCCATTTGGGTTACAACTTTATATCGGCGCGAGGCTTCGAGCAGCACGCGCGATTCATAGACGGAATGGGTCAGCGGTTTTTGGACGTAAACATGTTTGCCCAACTGCATGGAGGCGAGCGCCACAACGGCGTGCGTGTGGTCGGGCGTGGCAATCACAACGGCGTCGATGTCCTTGCCCGATTTGTCGAGCATTTCTCTGAAATCGACATACTGTTTGGCTTGTGGAAAGTTCACGAAACAGCCGTTGGCATATTGCCGGTCGATATCGCAGAGAGCGACAATATTTTCGGACATCATATTTGAGATATTTTGACCACCCTTGCCGCCAACGCCAACGCCGGCGATGTTGAGTTTATCGCTGGGCGCAACATATCCCAATCCGCTGACTACCTTGCTGGGCACAACTATAAAAGCGCCCGCTGTTGCCGCCGATGTTTTGAGAAAACTGCGGCGTGAAATTGACGTGTTTGTTTTTGACGTTGATGTGTCCATTTTTCTATAGTTCTTTAATTTTGATATTTCTGAACCAGATGAGCGCCTGTCCATGTTTTCCCTGAAAACCGATAAATCCTTTGGTGGGCAGTTCGGCAAAAGGCTTGGGCAGCCACGAAGGAATTTCCGAGCCGTCGGGGTTTTTGCTGCCCGAAGTCCACAGCTTCATGTCCATGTCGATAATTTTTTTTCCGTTCAAAACGACTTGGATGTTTTTACCTTTGGCGGTAATTTTCATTTTGTTCCATTCGCCGGGTTTTTTCACCAGCCGAAATTCCGAAGGTGCGAGATGCCCGTAAACTGAGCCGCATGAGCCGTAAGAGGCTTTGCTTTCCGAAGGATTGCAGTAGTCGTCCATAATTTGAACTTCGACGGCGTTGGGAATCCAGTTTTTTTTGTCGGTACAGTAAATCAGCACTCCGCTGTTGGTACATTTGTCGGTTTTAAACTCCAATTTGAGTTCAAAATTTTCATATTCGACCATTGACCAGATAGCCTGATCTTCGGTGGCAGAGATCACTCCTTTTGCGTCAATCGACCATACTTTTGCGTCGCGATCGGCGTTCGACAAATCGGGAGTAAACAGTGGTTTCCAGCCTTTTGCAGCGGCAAATCCACCGATACAGATACATAAAACACTAATAAATATTTTTTTCATACTAATAATAATTTATTTATATATACATTTAATTTCCGTCAAAACAGCGCTTAAAAATCGGCGCAAAATTAGTAAAAATATTTGAAACAACAATAAAATAGTGATTAATGATTAGTGATTAATGATTAGTGATTAATGATTAATGATTAGTGATTAATGATTAATGCCTGCGGCGGACAGCCTTGACTGCGCAACCCCTCCCGTTAAGACGACTGATGCGTATCGATATTATAGACAGACATTTGACACAATACGGTATTCATTTAATATTTCACGCCACCTTAGCCCAAATCACGAAGAATATTTTTTTACGGAGATTGTGATTTGCCGTTTGTTGGGGGAATATTCAAACGATTGTCCGATGGGGGAACGCCGTACTGCCGTTTATAGGCGGTGGAAAAGTGCGACAGGTTTTTGAATCCCACTTCAAAACACACATCGGTAACTTGTTTGCCTTCGTTGCAGATTTTGTTGTGCGCAACTTTCAGGCGTTTTTCAATTATCCATTTTTGCGGCGACAGTGAACTTATTTTTTTGAAATCGCGCTTGAAAACGGCGAGGCTGCGACCGGTAAAAGAGGCGATTTCTTCCATCGACAGGTTGTACATGTAGTTTTCGTTCAGAAAATCGATGATGTCAATTTTCCATGGCTCGGTAAAGTCGAAAAGCGAGGCATAGACGTTTTTATCTGTGTTCAACAGAACGTAAACGCCTTCAATCAGTTTCAGCCGTATCAACTCGTCGGTCGGGGATATGCCGGCGTCGAAATAGGGCGTTATCGATTCAAACAGGCTCAGTATGTCGGGACGGTTGGCGGGAAGTTTGTACACGCCAACGTCCTGCCTTTTGGCATTTGCCGGCAACTGCTTTTTATCCAGCGTCCGGTAAAATTCGCGCAGAAACTTGCGAGGAAAATGAAGGAAAACAGACTGAAACTGTTTGCCGTTTTTTGGCTGCTTGGTTACGCTGATTTGATTGTCTTTACGTATAAATATGCACTCTCCATTGTGCAGCCTTGTGATTTTGCCGCGCTCGTTCACTTCCAGTTCGCCCGAATAAATATAGGCAAGGCAATGTTCTTTGACTTCCGAAACGCAGGTATGAGCGTCGTGGGTAAAATGCGACAGGAAAATGTCTGAATATCTGATTATTTGTACTCCGTCCATCATTTATATTTTTTTGCAAAGATACGTTTGTTTTTTGAATTACGAATTACGATTAAGTCGTTATTCCATGTAACATAATTCCTGTCTGTTTTACAAATGCGTTTACAGGCGTCCGCCATCAGCCGACCATGTACTGCCTGTAACAAAACTGCTTGCCTCTTCTGCCAGAGTAATATACAGCGACGCCATTTCCACCGGATGCCCCATACGTCCCAGCGGCGTCGATGCGTTGAGACTTTCAACATTGTTGTCGGGGGCTTCAAAATAAATTTGCATCGGCGTCCATATCGGTCCGGGAGCAACGCCGTTTACCCGAATACCGCGTTGGGCAACCTGTTTGGCAAGGGCGCTGGTAAAGGCAACGATGGCGGCTTTTGTGGCGCTGTAGTCAATGAAGGCGCCAGCGGGCGAAAAGGCTGTAACCGAACTCGTAAACAGGATGACACTTCCGGGCTTCATCAACGCAACGGCGGCTTTCGACAGCCAGAACGGTGCATAAAGATTGGTTTTTACCGTCTGATCGAATTTTTCGCTCGGATGTTCGAGTATATCGGGCAAAAACCAGCCATAGCCGGCGTTGTTGACAAGGAGGTCGAGACCGCCGAGTTCGCCTTCCGCACGAGCCACCAGACTGCGGCAAAATTCCTCAGTACGAAGGTCTCCGGAAATTGCGACGGCTTTTCGTCCTTCGCGGCGAATAAGGTCGATAACCTCCGCAGCATCGGGTTCTTCCTGTGGTAAATAATTGATAACCACATCAGCGCCTTCGCGGGCACAGGCTATTGCCACCGCCCGTCCGATGCCGGAATCGCCACCGGTAATCAATGCACGACGACCGGCGAGACGTCCGGAACCACGGTAACTCGTTTCACCACAGTCGGGTTTGGGCGTCATGTTGCGTTGAAGTCCGGGCCATGCCTGTTCCTGCATCGGCTGATTGTTGGGAAAACGGGTACGCGGGTCGCCCACCGGCGGAACATTGTCGGACTGTTGCGCCGCCACGTGTTCTGCCATTGCCGACAGCGGAAGTGTTGCCGCCAGTCCGGCAATGGCTACGCCCTTTAACATGTCGCGACGACTTAGATCGACGTCTTTGCCGGCTGTTACTCCGATTGTTCCGGCAGTCTTTTCGTTTAATTTTTCTTTTTTCATTATTCTGTAATCTTTAAAAATTAAAGTGCAAAAGTACAACGAAAGGCGCGGATAAAGGTTTTTGCTGCGGCTCAAATATGCTTTGCTCTGCGGCTCTGTATTTATTTGCTTGTACTACTGGTTTTTAATTGTTGAAAATTTGTAATTAATTATTTAAACTATAGCCTCGATGATTTTTACATTCCGTCCCTGACGGGACGGTGTTTGCGTGGTTGGGTTCGTGTTTTCTACCAACATTCCGTCCCTGACGGGACGGCGTTTGCGTGTATCCGACTTTTCGGACAGACACTAAATAAATATAGCGCCTTAAAAAAATTTTCCTTAAAAAAATTTTTGGCTAAATCTTTTTTTGAGGTGCTATTGATAAAATATCTATTAGAATATTATTATGAAATGAACGTCATAGCAATCAAAAGTCCCGCAGGGACTGCACATTATTAACCGGTGGCTTTAGCCTCCGGCAGCGACCTTGCCACGGCTGTTGGGACAAGGTTCTACCTTGTCCACTCTATCTACGCAGGCT
>JAITIA010000073.1 GCA_031279695.1 Prevotellaceae bacterium
CTGTGTATTCTCTGTGAAACTCTGTGTAATAAAAATAACACGGAGAGCCACAGAGGAACACAGAGAGCCACAGAAAATTAAAAATTAAAAAGATTATGAAGATATTTTATACAACATTAGTATTAGCGTGTTTGCTGAGTGCAAATACAATTGAGGCGCAGATGCCTCGAAACAATCTTGACGAATATTCGGAAAACGAATATTCGATTTACGCAACCGTCGGAGCGTCGAACTTTCAACATTCTCCGGCGAAGGGCGGCGAAACAAAAGGCAGCCTGGGATTTGGCGGCGGATTGGCATACATTTGTAATGTATCGTCCAGGCTCGGCATATCGCTGGGGCTTGAATTATCGTCGTTTCGTGGCGAGACATTCTACAAATCCTTGCAGGAAACCTACGAGGCAATCGACAATCAGGGAACACGCATGGAATACATCTATTCCATAGACAATTACCGTGAAAAGCAAAACATGATGCTACTCTCTCTTCCCGTGATGATGCGCGTCATTATTCCAACCGGCAACCGCGCGGGCGTCTATCTCGCCGGCGGAATAAAATTCGGTTTTCCGGTGGTATCGAAGGCGAAAATATCCGGCGAAAACATCACCTCAACAGGCTATTATAAAGAGGAGCATATCCCTTACTCGAAGTTGCCCGAACACGGTTTCTTTTCGGGGCAAAGCATCAGTGACGAGAAAAGCAATATCAGGGGTTTCACCACGATGACTACCTTCTCCGTCGAAACGGGAATGCGTTTTGCGCTGGAAAAGAAGGCTCTGTACGCAGGCGTATATTTCGACTACTGCCCAAACAGTCCCAACCTCAGCAAAAACACGCATCCGCTGAATTATTTCGGCAACATAAGCTACAAAAGCGTTCTAAACAGCTCGCTTTCGAGCAAACCAAACCTGATGAGCGTAGGATTAAAAGTGCAGTTCAGTATGTTTTGAGTAATTGTCTGAACTATGATTTTAAGATGATTAAAATGATTTTTGTGAACTACCCTGCTCCTCCAAAAGAGGGGAATGTTTGCGACGATATTTAGTCGGGCGTAGGGGCGCGATTTATCGCGCCCTATTGAAATGCCCGTTGTTCGGATGAGGCTGTGCCTCATCCGGTTTATCTTGGCAGGCTGCGCCTGCCAACAAAGGTGCAAATGAAGGCACAGCCTGTGTGGATACAGCGGACAAGGTAGAACCTTGTCCCAACAGCCGAGATTGTGCGTCGCAATGACCTCCGCCGCAGGCATTAATCATTTGAACCACAAAATCCCCTAAATTCTTAATTGAAACACCGACAATCCGTCTTCGATGATGCCGGAAACGAGGAAGGGCGCCAGTCCGATGAGAATGACGCCGGCAAGGAGAATGAGTGTCGAAACCTTGTCGTACCAAAAAGCGTCGGGCAGTTGGCGATGTTTTTCGTTGGTTACGGAGCCGTAGAATATTTTCCCAACGGCTTGCAGGATATACACGGCGGTGATAACTATCGAGCCGGTGGCGGCAATGGTCAGTACGCGGCGGAAAATGTCGTCGTGTTCAAATGCGCCAACAAAGATGTTCATTTCGGCAACAAAGCCGCTCAGTCCGGGCAGCCCCAGCGAGGCAAATCCGGCAATGATATAGATTATCGACAGAAAAGGGATAACCTTCATCAGTCCGCTCATTTCGTTCAGTTGGCGGGTGTGTGTGCGGGAATAAATCATTCCTATGACGGCAAAGAAGAGCGCCGCCATCAAGCCGTGAGAGAGCATTTGCAGCACCGCGCCTTTCATTGCTGTTTCGTTCAGCATCATGATTGCAAAGAGAATCAGCCCGCAGTGGCTCACCGACGAATAGGCGTTGATATATTTCAAATCCGTTTGTCGGACGGCGCAGAATGCTCCGTAAACAACGCCTGTTGCGGCAAGCGTGATAAAAATCCACGACAACTCGTGGGCGCCTTGCGGCATGAGACAGATGGCAACGCGGAAACAGCCGTATGCACCAAGTTTTTTCAGCAGTCCGGCATGGAGCATCGATACGGCGGAAGGCGCTGAGGCATAGCCGTCGGGCGACCAGGTGTGGAAGGGAAACAGGGCGCACAATGTTCCAAAGCCAATAAATATCAAAGGGAAAATCCAATATTGATGCATCAGCGGAATATTCATATCAATAAGGGTTTGAACGTTCATTGTTTTTGCGCCCGAAGTGTAGTATATTCCAAGAATACCCATCAGCAGCAGGGCGGAAGCGCCCATGAGCATCAGTGCAAGTTTCATGGCGGCATATTCTTTTTTGCCCGTTCCCCATATTCCCACAAGGAGATACATGGGTATCAGGGCGGTTTCGTAGAACATAAACATTGTGAACAGGTCGGTAGAAATAAAAAATCCGAAGGCTCCAATTATCAACAGACAAAACCACAGAAAATAGTCTCTGTTCATTTGCCACGACGAGAAAACGGCGGCAAAGACGATGATTGCCGACAGCAGCAGCATCAGGGTTGAAATGCCATCGACGCCAATGGAATAATGAATATTCAGCGGCGCATACCACACGAGGTCGGAAACAAAGAGCATGGGGGCGTTGGACACGGCGCGTTCGCGCACAAACAGCAGGGTCAAAACCATAGCCAGCATCAGCAATATCGATGAGCCGATAACCATTACCGTTCTTGCCTGTCGAGCGTTGCGACACAGAAACAGGACAACGAGCATCAGCAGCGGTACAACTACAAACGATGAGAGCAGGGTTAGGTGGAAAATATTCATGGGATTTATTGTACACATATTAAAAAATCATCAAACAAGCAGAATCCATATTGTGATAAACAGGGTTCCGAATACAAATATAAAGGCGTAGAACTGTATCTGTCCCGATTGCAGTCCTTTTATAAGGTGTGCAATTTTTTCGGTTGCACGACCGGCGCCGTTGATTATCACTCCGTCGATTACGGTTTTGTCGAACCATGCAAGGGGACGCGCCACGAAGCCAAACACAAACGTTTTGGTAAAAAATATCCAGATTTCGTCGATATAAAACTTATTGGCAGCCATTGTGTGCAGCCTGTTGAAACGCGCCGCAATTTGCGCCGCCCGTCCGCTGCTGTTGCGATAGAGCAAGGCGGCGACAACAATTCCGCTCAGCGCCGCCACCACTCCTGCCGCGGCAATTGCGGGGTTGATGTGGGTTTCGTGGGATGTTCCGTCCACGCCAATAAACTGCGAAAAGGGTACCAAGCCCGACACGCAGACGAATATTGCCAACGCCGCCATTGCAAAGCGCATTGTGGGCGGGGATTTGTGCGGCGGATGTTCGTAGTTGCGGCTGTTGCCCGCAAATATTCTGTAATACAGCCGAAACATATAGAAGGCGGTTAGCAAGGCAACAATCAGCAGAACAACAAACAGCAGGCGGTTGTTGTTAAAGGCGGCGGTCAGAATTTCGTCCTTGCTGAAAAATCCCGAAAAGGGCGGTATTCCGGCGATTGCCAGACAGGAGATAAGAAAAGCGAGATGCGTTAGGGGCATATATTTGCGCAGATTTCCCATTTTGCCAATATCGTTGCTACCAACGGCATGTATCAGAGCGCCGGCGCAGAGAAAGAGCAGGGCTTTGAAAAAGGCGTGCGTAAATAGATGAAACATCGATGCGGTATAGCCTGTTCCGTCGGTTTGAGTGGCAACGCCCAGCGCTGTCATCATATAGGCTATTTGCGAGATTGTGGAAAATGCCAGCGCCCGTTTCACATCGGTTTGAGCGATGGCTATCAGGGCGGCAAACAGGGCAGTAAACGCGCCAACGTAGCCAATGAAGGCAAGGACGTCGGGCGCGGCGAAACTGTAAACGGGAAAGAGAACGGCAATCATGTAAACGCCTGCAACAACCATTGTTGCGGCGTGGATCAGCGACGACACAGGCGTTGGTCCTTCCATGGCGTCGGGCAGCCAGACGTGCAGCGGAAACATGGCGGATTTGCCTGCGCCTCCAACAAAAATCAGCCCCATTGCCCAACTTGCCGCCGACAGCCCCATGAACGAAACGTTTGTGGCAGAATCGACTACCAGCGCCGCGTTGTGGGCGGTCAATTCGGCAAAATCGAAGGTTTTGGTATGGAACGACAAGAGCAGGACGCCCACCAGAAAGCCCAAATCGGCAAAGCGGGTAACGATAAATGCCTTTTTTGAGGCGGCAATTGCTGCCGGTCGGGTATAGTAGAAACCTATCAGCAAATACGACGACACGCCAACTAATTCCCAGAAAATATACATCTGAAAAATATTGGTTGCAACAACTAATCCCAGCATCGAAAAAGTGAAAAGCGACAGAAAGGCATAGTATCGCTGAAAGCCTTTTTCGCCGCGCATGTATCCCAGACTGTAAATATGTACCATGCTCGACACAAGGGTTATTACCACAAGCATCATCACAGAAACGGGATGTAGAAATATGCCCAAATCGATATGCAGCGAGCCGGAAAAGCGTAACCATTCAAACGAATACGGGGTCAGGCTACGGTAAACGCCCTCGCTTTTGCCATCGACAAAAAAGTAGCGACAGGCAAGCCCGCAGGCAAGGATGGCGCTTAGGCACATTCCTGCCGTTCCGGTCAATCCCGCTATGCGGGCGCTGATTTTATGCCCCGCCAGCCCCAGAACAACAAAGCAGAGCAGAGGTACAAGAAGTAAAAGAAGTGAAATACTCATCATCGGATACCGTTTATTAATGTTTCATCACGTCGATATGACGGACGTCGATATTGTGCATATTGCGGTACACGTTTATTATAATTGCAATAGCAACAGCCGTTTCCGCCGCCGACACCGCAATGCCAAACAGCGAAAAAAACATCCCTTCCATATTTTCGGGATAGAGATAGCGGTTGAACACACTGAAATTAATTTCTACCGAATTGAGAATTAATTCGACAGAAATAAGCATGGCAAGCAGATTTTTTCGAGTCAAAAAACCGTATATTCCTGCAAAAAACATCACCGAACTGATGATTATATAATGCTCCATTGGAATCATAACACACTGTAAATGTTAAATAATAACCTTTAAATAATAATAAATTTTACCGCGCAAAGGTAATAATATTTTTTTATTTGAGATTTTTTTAGTGGTCAGTGATTAGTGATCTTGGGCAATCCCAAAAAATCAAGACACTTATCCATTCTTGTTTTATCTGTTGCCTTCATGTTTGCATACCATTGAATCATTGCTGAATATAAAACTCTCTTTTCCGTATTTTGTTTATACAGTGGCAGTCGCCCCAATAAACCTGAACATCCCTGTTCTGTTTGCACAAGGGTCGCTATCTGGGCGCTTGCCGTGTCCCATCTCTGTCGCCAAATACCATCCACCCAAACCCATGGATACTGTGTTTTTAAATCGTTATCGGACAACAATTGCTCAATTGGCAATGTGTCGCCGTCGAAACAGGCTATAAACCGGTACAACAGCCCACGTCTATAAACGGTTTCGTTATCGTTTGCGCCACGCAGTTTATTATTAATATAGCGCAAGTAGTTTGCCGCTATTCTGGATTTTTCCATTTTGGTAAATTTGCCAAAAAAATAAACGTATTTAAAGTTTTCATCTCTTCTTCATTAAAAACGGAAAGATCCAATGCCGACAATATCGGTACCAGTTCCGGGGCAAGTGCCGACGTGGTTGGAAGAGAAAACAATGGCGTGCGACCTCCTCTGAATGCAATAGCGTCTTTGTCGGTTTTTACAAGTTCTGTAAATTCTTCTTTATTCATTATCAGATAATGTATCATAATAATTGTTATATAAATTGTAGATTAAACGCATAGTCAAATTTCCACACTTTATCAGTGATGCCCGCAATCATAGCCGGGGTTCTTGGAGTTGTTGATTTATCGGGGTTTTTGCTCAATGTAGAATGAGGTTTGATAAAATTGTAAAAAAAGACGGTCAATGCAACCTTTGCCTCAAAAAACTCCAACTCTTTTGAAAACGTCAAGCTTTTCCTTCGTAAACAAGAATTTATCTGTCGCAGAGTACCGTTCGTTCTATGTAGTGTCTGTCCGAAAACTCGAAAAAATTCACATTGGAGACATATTTTGAGAAAAAATCACAGACATCTTTATTGGATTTTTTGTATTTTTTGACAAAAAAAATCGCCTATTGGCGAA
>JAITIA010000087.1 GCA_031279695.1 Prevotellaceae bacterium
CAATCACCGTAGAGACGGGGCGCGCCCCGTCTCTACATCGGCAGGCACAGCCTGCCAGAATAAACCGGACGAGGCACAGCCCCGTCCGAACAGAGGGCGGGGTCGTGTCCGCAGGCTGAGCCTGCGGTTAATAAAGTTCCGTCCCTGCGGGACAGTATTAATAATTAACTGATTAATTGATTAATTGATTAACTGAATATTGCCTGCGGCGGACAGGCTGGGACGTAAACGGCTCAGCCTGCCAGCCGCAGGCATTATTCACTAATCATTAATCACTAATAAAGTCCCTGCGGGACTTTTGATTGATATGACGTTCATTTCTTAATAATATTCTAATAGATATTTTATCAATAGCACCTCAAAAAAAGATTTAGCCAAAAAAAGAGTGGTATTCATGATGATTGTTTGCCGTTTTTTCGTGGTTATTCGTTATTCGTAATTGAAAAGGGCTGTTCTGAAAAAGAACAGCCCTTGACACTATTAATAATTATAATACAAATACTTATCATTCATCAACCGAATGCTTGTTGTGTCCGCTTGATTCTTCAATAATATTTTTTGAAATATTTGTCGGCACTTCGGCGTAATGCGAAAATTCCATGGTCGAAGTAGCCCGTCCGGAAGTGATGGTTCTCAGTACGGTTACGTAACCAAACTGTTCGGACAAAGGCACTTTGGCTTTCACCGAGCGGGCATTGGCTTTCGATTCCATGCCGGTGATTTGTCCGCGTCGTTTGTTGAGGTCGCCGATTACATCGCCCATATTTTCCTCCGGAGTAACCACTTCGAGCGACATGATTGGCTCCATGATGATTGGTTTTGCTTTTCCGGCGGCATGACGGAAGGCGGCACGGGCGCAGATTTCAAATGAAAGCTGGTCGGAATCGACGGTGTGATAGGAGCCGTCTTTGAGCACGACTTTAAGGTTTTCGACCTGATAGCCGGCAAGAGGTCCGTTTGCCATGGCTTCTTTGAAGCCTTTTTCAACTGCGGGGATAAATTCTTTGGGGATGTTTCCGCCTTTGACATTATCAACAAATTGCAGTCCGGTAACGCCTTCGTCGCAGGGACTGATTTGGACGATAATGTCGGCAAATTTTCCACGTCCGCCGGTCTGTTTTTTAAACACTTCGCGATGTTCAATAACGCCGGTAATTGCTTCCTTGTAGTTTACCTGCGGGGCGCCCTGATTGATTTCCACGCCAAATTCACGTTTGAGGCGATCGACAATAATTTCGAGGTGAAGTTCGCCCATTCCGCTGATAACGGTTTGACCTGTATCGTGGTCGGTTTTGACGCTGAAAGTGGGGTCTTCCTCCGAAAGTTTGCCAAGAGCGATGCCTAATTTGTCGATGTCCTTCTGTGTTTTGGGTTCGACGGCGAGGCCGATAACGGGGTCGGGGAAGCTCATCGATTCGAGAGTGATAACGTGCTTTTCGTCGCAGATAGTATCGCCTGTGCGGAGTTCCTTAAAGCCCACGGCGGCGCAAATGTCGCCGGCTTCAACAAATTCGATTGGGTTTTGCTTGTTGGAGTGCATTTGATAGAGGCGTGCAACCCGTTCTTTTTTGTCGGAGCGGGTATTGTAGGTATATGAGCCGGCGTCGAGTTTGCCGGAATATGCGCGTACAAAAGCCAGCCGCCCGACAAAGGGGTCGGTTGCTATTTTGAATACCAGACCGCAGAAGGGTTCTTTGACGGAAGGTTCGCGGACGACTTCGTTGCCGCTGTTGTCGAGACCTTCGACCCGACCTTTGTCCAAAGGACTGGGGAGGTAGCGCATAACGGCGTCGAGCAGATACTGAACGCCTTTGTTTTTGAATGAAGAGCCGCATAGAACGGGGATAATGCTCATTCCGATGGTTGCCTTGCGGATGGTGTCCACAATTTCGTCTTCGGTAATAGATTCGGGATTGTCGAAGAATTTTTCGAGCAGGTCGTCGTTGTATTCGGCTATTGCTTCCACAAGTTTTTCGCGCCATTCGCTTACTTCGGCAAGCATGTCGGCAGGCACGTCCCTGATGGTAAAATTATCTCTGACGGTTTTATCGTCGTTATAGATAATTGCCTTGTTTGAAATGAGATCGATAATTCCGTCGAACTTGTCTTCTGCGCCTATGGGCAGTGCGATAGGGACGGGATTTGCTCCGAGTTTTTCGCGAATTTCGCCAAGCACGTTGTAATAGTCGGCTCCAACTCTGTCCATTTTATTAACGTAAGCAATACGCGGCACTTTGTATTTGTCGGCTTGCCGCCATACTGTTTCTGACTGTGGCTCAACGCCGCCAACGGCGCAAAAGGTTGCGACCGCTCCGTCGAGCACTCTCAGCGAGCGTTCTACTTCGACGGTAAAATCGACGTGTCCCGGAGTATCAATCAGATTGATGTGATAGGTTTCTCCGCCATAGTTCCAGAAGGTTGTGGTGGCTGCGGAGGTAATGGTGATACCGCGTTCCTGTTCCTGCACCATCCAGTCCATGGTAGCGGCGCCGTCGTGCACTTCGCCCACGCGATGAGTTTTTCCGGTGTAGAACAGAATGCGTTCCGATGTTGTTGTTTTTCCGGCGTCAATATGAGCCATGATACCGATATTTCTGGTATATTTTAAATCTCTTGCCATGTTTAATATTTGCAGGGATTACATTCTGAAGTGAGCAAAGGCTTTGTTGGCTTCAGCCATTTTATGCATGTCTTCTTTGCGTTTAAAGGCTCCTCCTTCACAGTTATAAGCCGCAATTATTTCGCCGCACAGTTTTTCTGCCATCGAGCGCCCCGAACGTTTGCGGGCGTATAACAGCATGTTTTTTATACTCAATGATATTTTCCGTTCGGGTCGTACCTCAATAGGAACCTGAAAGTTAGCGCCACCCACGCGACGGCTTTTTACTTCAACTTGAGGAGTAACATTCTCAAGGGCTTTTTTCCAGATTTCTAAAGGCGCCTGTTCAGAATCTTTCATCTTCTCACCAACCATATTCAACGCATTGTAGAATATGGTAAATGCAATACTCTTCTTTCCCCCGTACATCAAGTTGTTGACGAAGCGCGTAACTAATGCGTCGCCAAATTTTGGGTCGGGAAGTAGAATCCTCTTTTTAGGCTTTGTTTTTCTCATTACTTTTTACCTTTTTACTTTTTTTGATTACTTTTAACTGTTTTACTTTCTTTTGGTCGTTTAGTACCATAGAGCGAACGCCCCTGTTTTCGACCTTCGACGCCGGAAGCGTCGAGCGCTCCGCGTACCAAGTGATAACGGACTCCGGGCAGGTCTTTTACACGACCACCGCGTACAAGTACAATCGAATGTTCTTGCAGATTGTGTCCTTCGCCCGGGATATAGGCATTGACCTCTTTGAGGTTGGTGAGCCTGACGCGGGCAACTTTTCTCATTGCTGAGTTCGGTTTTTTGGGCGTGGTAGTGTACACGCGAACGCAAACGCCTCGACGTTGTGGACAAGCGTCCAAAGCCGGCGCTTTGCTGTTTTTTACCGATTTTTTACGTCCTTTTCGGACTAATTGTTGAATTGTTAACATATAAAAAATGCTGTTATTCTTAATTTTAACTATTAAATCTGTCTTTCAAAACAGGCTGCAAAGGTATATATTTTTTTTTAATTGCAAAAATTTTTTTGAAAAAGTTTGAGAAAACAAAGAAAATTATTGCATTTAATTATTTTTTTGTACTTTTACGGCGGTAAAATACGATAGTTGATATGATTAAATTTTGGCGTCTGATATTGATAATGTGTGTGTTTACGACGAACATCGAGGCGCAGAATACAAGACAGATTTATAAATTATTGAAAAAAAACAGCGATATTGAACGGGTTATTTCGTCGGAAATATACGACGTACAGATTATCTGTACACAAATCGAACGAAAAAAAGGACAAATAAAATTCAAAGATTATTATTACCGACCGGACGCCAACTATTTTTATCCATCGACGGCGGTGGCGTTGCCGGCTGCCGTGCTGACGCTGGAAAAACTTAATACTCTGGCAAAAGACTATGAGGTGGACAAGTTCCGCAATGTCAGAATCGAAGACCCGAACGCTGTTCGCCCGATACCTGTCGATACACTGAACAGTTTTGCCGAAATTTTGCGCAAAATGATGACCGAAAACGATAAAACGGCATTCAATAATTGCTATGATTTCCTTGATCAGCAATATTTTAACGAAACATTTCACAAATTGGGCTATCCACGCACCTGGTTTCTGCATAAACTCAACAACAAACCTCCCGAAGATTCGCGCCACACCAGTTCGCTGATATTCTTCAAAACCAATATCAAAAGTTATTTCATCGATATAATGTTTCTCAAACGGCATCCCACAATAGTCCCTTTTTTGAACGTATATGTCAAAAAATCAGCGATTAATCCCATAGACTATTATTCCGTACAACCCGCTGTTCCGGCAGGAAAAGCACATTTGAAAAACGACACGCTGGTGCATGAGCCAATGAACTTTGCGAAAATGAACAAGTTCCCGATTAAGGAAATGCACGAGTTTCTCAAAATGGTGATTTTCCCCGAACTCCATACCCGCAAACCCAATCTCTCGGACGAGGACTATAAAATGCTTTATCAATATATGCTTGCAAATAAGAAACATATACTGTCCGACAATCAGAATCCAGCCATCAAAATATTCAACAATTCGGGCATGGACATGGGCTTTTTGATTGATAATGCATACATTGTAGATACCGACAAGGGAACGGAGATGCTGATGACAATAGTTGTGAAATGTAATCGCGACGATATTTTCCACGCAAATCACCATGAATACGAAACTGTGGGCTTGCCGTTTATAAAAAAAGCCTCGCAAATTATTTACAATCATCTTGTTAGCCGCCAATCGTCGGACGCTGTCGAAAAATACAAAAGTATGACAGAACAGCAAATAGCCGAAAACCGATAACGACAGATTAGACCTACGAGATGACCAACAAAGTGCTGATTGCCATTGAAAACGCCACATTTCGCAAAGGCGGACAAACAGTGTTTCCCGATACCGATTTTGAACTGCAAGCAGGTGAAAATATTGCTGTTACAGGAGCAAACGGCGCAGGAAAAACAACATTTCTCGAACTCTTGCAGGGACAACTGGTTACGGTGCAGGGCGAAATGCGATATACTCTTGACCAACAACAGATTGCCGCAGTATATTTCAGCGACCCCACGCTGCGATACGAAAATTTCTACTATCAGCAACGCTACAACTCCTCCGAAACGGAAGGCATAATCACTGTGCGCGATTTTACCGAATACGGCGAAATAACTAACTGTGAAACAGGCGATACGGCTCTGTTCGACGCGCTTGGCATCGACCGGCTGCTGGACATGGAAATAATCAAACTGTCGAACGGTCAGTTCAAAAAAATGCTTATTGCCAAAGCATTGACGAAAAAAACCTCACTGCTGCTGCTCGACAATCTGTACACCGGACTCGACCGGCAGTCGCGAAAATATCTCTCCGAAACAATCGAAACAATAGCATCGTCGGGCACAAGTATTGTGATGACCAGCGAAATGGGCGATGTTCCCGAAATAATCAACCGCGTGCTTGCAATCGAAAACTGCCGCATTGGAAATATTTGTTCGAGAACGGATTTTTATCCGACACAATCACCTGTTGCACAGCACAATCTGCCTCCCATGCCCTGTCCGCCGGAAAAAACTTTTGAAATTGCCGTCCACTTCGACAATGTGTCGATTGCATACTACGGCAAAACAATTGTAAAAGAGATAAATCTGACTGTCAGACACGGAGAAAAATGGATTCTGGCAGGTCCAAACGGATCAGGAAAAACCATGCTCCTGAGCCTGATTTTTGCCGACAATCCGCAGGCTTATTCCAACAATATCATTCTTTTCGACCGCAAACGCGGAACGGGCGAAAGTATCTGGGATATTAAGGACAAAACGGGTTTTGTATCCCCCGAAATGCATCTGTATCAACGTCGTAACAAAACCTGCCGCGAAGTGATTATGAACGTGCTGAACGAAAATCCATACAACAGAATTGCGCCAACCGACAGTATTTTACACTTTATCGATAATCTGTTCAACTATTTTCGTCTGGCAAATATCGCCGACCAACCTTTTGCACAAGTATCAACTGGACAGCAAAGCGTTGTGATTCTGATAAGAGCGCTGGCAAAAAATGCGCCAATGCTCATTCTCGACGAGCCTTTTCAGGGCATGGACGCAGGCACAGTTGCCGCCGCCAAACTGCTGCTCGAACATTACTGCCACAATCGTACTCTGATTTTTGTTTCGCACATTCCGGAAGAAATCCCCGAAGGAATTACCGACTTCAAATGGCTTAATCTGAACACATAAAATCTTTACGGATAACATTTCATCCGCATGAAAATTTTTCACCCTCTCAAAATTATTTGTACACACGATTAAACCATTCTATTCTTTGATAATAGAAATCCAGAGCGGGATAATGTCCGGGTATATAGCAATTTAAACCGCAACTTCGCTGTATTTCAGCAATATCGAGTATTTGTGGCGTATGATCTTCAAATATCACCGCAGCGTTCAGTGCGGCTACAAACGACTGCCATTCAGGAGTATTACCTGCAATTGCCTCAATGTAGTCCTTGAAATCAAAAAAGATCAATTCTTTTTCGTATTTCTGAATAGCCGACAAATCGATGTCGGCAATGGCTGCGCCATATTTTTTTATTATTGAGGCTGTTATTGCGGCAAGTTCGTTGATTTTGCGCACATCGGTAACCGTCATCGCACCTGCCGGATAGTAATAGTTTCGATAATACGTCATAAATTCCTGTGCCACAGCAACAATATCGGCTTTCGGCTTGAACAGATGGCTGATAATTCTGTCGTAGGGAAATCCGCCTTCCAGCACTTCGGTAACGGACGCGAGTAGATACTCTGTACAGTTACGCAGTTCATAAACAACCTCTATACCAGACATATTGCAGGCGTCGAATGCTATAAACTCATATTTGCCCGACAGTTTTGCCAAATCATAAATTTCCATAGTGTTGTTGCCGTCTTCGCCGAACACTCTTGTGGTGGGTGAAGGCGCTGGCAACCAGCCGGAAGCGTGCGACCAGAGTATCAATCCGTAAGATTTGGCGGGATAGCGCTGCTTGATGTCCGACAATACTTTGTTCATCACTTCGATGGAACAGGAATTTTGTTCACCGTATTTGATTACTTCGGGCGATACGACGCCGGATGTTCTGTCGGGCACAATTTCCAGAACGTATGGTGTTTTTCTCGATTGATCGACATAAACCACCAGCCGCCCGTTGTTTGTTTTGTCCCAGCCGAGTTCCATTTCGTTCAAATCTTTGTCCACCTGCGAATTTAAACTGTTGTCGGCTACCATATAAACAATCACCGTTCGCTCAGCCGGCAGAGGCGTTTCCTGCTTTTTGCTGCACGAAACAGCAATTAACATCAAAAAAATGCTCCCGTACTTTATTTTATTCATCTATTCCTGTTTTTTAAATCCATTTATATATTTCTGTTTTTTAATTGTTTGAGTATCCGCATACGGCGCTTCTTCGTAAAAATCCGTTTACAAAAACAGCCGCAAAATTACATAAAAATCGGGAAATTCCAAGCGCGTAAGTAAAAGGCATTTCAAATTGTCGCCTCAATCCAAGCAGCGATAGGGGAATGATTTTTAATCCGATCAATAACCTCATAAACAGATATTTCTATTCTATTCTGTATTTCACATAGTTTCGCCAGCGGTCGATAACATGTTGCATATCGGGGGCGAGTTCTGCTTCGAAAAGCATTTCCCGATTTGTTGATGGATGCACAAATCCGAGCAGTCCGGCGTGCAGAGCCTGACGCGGAAGGACGGTGAAACAGTTGGCAACAAACTGTTTATATTTCGAAAAAGTTGTTCCTTTCAGAATTTTGTCGCCGCCATAGCGCTCGTCGTTGAACAGCGGATGTCCGATATGTTCCATGTGAGCGCGAATCTGGTGAGTTCGTCCTGTTTCGAGCACGCATTCAATCAGGCTCACATAGTCGAAATTTTCCAGCACTTTATAATGAGTTACAGCATGTTTGCCCTGTTCGGGACTGTCGTAGATTTTCATTTTCATCCGGTCGTGCCGGCTGCGTCCGATATATCCGGTCAGCGTGCCTTCCTGCCGGTCGAAAGCGCCCCAAACCAGAGCGATATATTTGCGTTTAACGCTGTGCAGAAAAAACTGTTGCGCAAGTTTGGCATGGGCGATGTGATTTTTTGCAACAATCATCAGTCCAGAAGTATTTTTGTCGATTCGGTGCACCAGCAGTCCGCCGCGTTCGTCGTCTGCCGGCATCTGCCGCCCCTGCTGTTCGAGATGCCAGAGAATGGCATTGACCAGAGTTCCGGAATAGTTACCGTGTCCGGGATGCACCACCATTCCGGCTTCTTTGTAAACCACAATCAAGTCGTTGTCTTCGTGGACAATGTTAATCGGAATATTTTCGGACAATATTTCAAGATGCCTTTTTTCATAAGGCATCACGATTGATATTTCGTCTAACGGTTTGACCCTGTAACTCGACTTTACCGGCTTGCTGTTCACAAGGATACAGTTGGCGTCGGCGGCGGTCTGGATTCTGTTGCGCGAAATGTTTTCAATTCTGCCTGCAACAAACTTGTCGATTCTCAGAAGCGATTGTCCACGATCGACCTTAAAGTGATAATGTTCAAATAATTCGTTCGACTCTTCGAGTTCTGTATCTTCGTTCATAATCGACTGTTTCATCGCAGAGCGCCAAGCGCTTCGCTTGCCGCCTTTATGAATGCTTCGGCGGAGAGTTTTGAGCCCACCGCTTTTGTCATCCAAACTGTTGGCGAGCGATGTCCGATACGGTAGATGCGGTCGATTTCGGCGGCAAAATTCTTGCCTTCCAAATGCTGTTCCAACTGAAATTCAATAAGATGTCCCACCGGATATGCCGCCAAATAAAGCGGATAACTTATCATGTGGGAATATATTGCCAGAATCGGGCTGTCGGTGATGCCGAATACGGGAGCAAAGTATTTGTTCCATAGATTTTTGGCAATATCAATTACTGCCGCTTTCAATTGTTGAGGGCTGGCATCGGGGTTGGCATACATCCATTGCCAGGCGTACATATCGACCAGCGCCACGCCCATGATTTCGAGAGCGCCCCAGTAGATGTCCAACGTGGTCATTTTCTGTTTATCAGGGTTTGTTTCGGCATATCCAAGCACATCCAAATCTCTTTTCTGGAAAATAAATGCCAGCGCTTCGGTGAAGGCGGTGTTGGGGATTCCGGTGTTCATGTAATTGTCGATATCGTACATGCTTACAGTCTGTTCCACATTATGACCAAACTCGTGCATTGCCACGTTGAAACCGTTATAGTTCAACCCTGTTTCGGGGATTCGGACTCTCAGGCGCGAAATATCGCTGCGCATTCCGGCGCCCATTGCGTGTCCTGAGCCGCGAGCGGCGTCCACAGCAATGTACTTGCAGATTTCTGTCGCTCTTTCTTTTGAATAACCAAGTGTTTGAAGGATTTCGGGCAACTGTTTTTGCAGCGTTTGTGCATTGGGGAACATTTTGGCGGTTTTTGCCGTCAGGTCGTCCTCGCTGATGGCGCTGCGTGTTTTAAAGCCGTCATACCAAATGTCATACGCCTGCAACGGGCGACCGAGTTGGTTGCTGATATATTTGCCGATTTCCTTATTGACGCTTGCCGACAGAAAGGTGGTAAAAATGGTTTCAACCTCGTCGAAAGTCATTTCCAGCCCTTGGTCGAAGGCGCGTTTGATGGCGTCGGGATAGAGCGGCGAATATTCATCGGAGGCTTTTTCGGCATTAAAAACTTCAAGCAGAAAGGCATATCTGACGTCATTTTCGCGTTCAAAGGCTGTTTCCTTTCCGTTTTTGAAGAACTTGTTGTTCGACGGACAGTAGTCGTTACCTTCGGTGTTGATAAATTCCTGTGGTATATCCTGATTAATAATGCGCAACATCAGTTCGTAGAGCAGTTTCTGTTTTAGCAGACCCGTTTCCGACCTGTCCACATAATTGCTTTTCAGTTCGTCGCGCAGCCCCCAATGCGAAATCAGGCGCATATCTTTCGGAAAATGTTTCTCGCCCTTTTCGTCCACAATATTGTTCATGTAGATATTGTAATTGCTGATATAAAGTTCTGTTCGCGTTGCCGTTTCGTTTGCTTTTTGCTGCACTTTACTTGGCACGCGCGAGGCAAAATTCAGCCCGAGATTAACTGCTGCATTTTCCTCGTCGCTCCACTGAAATCCTTTTGTATTTCTTTCATCCAAAGAATAATACGGGAAATTAAGATGGAGAATCAGGGCAAGTTTGTTGTCAAACCAGTCGTCGTTCAGATGCGCGAAAGGCGACCACGAAGCAAAGACTTCATCGACAGGCAACAGTGGCTCGTTGCCGACATGCAGCGCAAACTGTACCTGCGTACTGACCTGAATAAAACGACCGTAAACATTTTCCAGATTTTTGGAAAACCGTTCAAGCAGTTGTTTTTTATTTTGCGGCTCATAATTATCGAGGCAAAATTGTTTAAATTCGTTGGGCGAGCCATCCCGTTCGAGCCAGAATTTGCCCGTAATCTGTACGCCTCTGCGCAACAGTTCCTTGTCCGACGCGGGAAACTTCGCTTCCAGTTCGCGGACTGTTTCATCGACCACCTGTGTCGAAATTGTTGTACTCATTTCTTTTTCTTTTGAGTTGTTTTGTGTACACGAAAAAAATACCATAACCAATACAATAAAAACAATATAACGTTTCATACAATTTATTTTTAACGCCGCAAAAGTATATGTTTTTTTTTTAATGAGCAAATGTCTTCGTTTTTAATTTGTAATTGAACTTTTTTCTTTATAAAACAGCAAAACAGGGTTACTGTCTTCAACAATGCCCATTTTACTGATTTTTTCTCGCCATTCGGGTGAAATTTTATCGGCGAAATGCTTTATACACAGAAACATTTCTTCTCCGGGAATTATAAACAAAACTCTGTTTTCGTCTTTTTCTACGGGAAACATGAGATACAGATTTCGTCCAAGCCGGTCTTCTTTGATATATTTTTCCCATGAGCATTCCAAGGTATGTTTGTTTATCATAATAATGCCTCTACCACCGGTGGTCAGCAGAAATATAAAACGGTCTGTTTCCACCGGTCTGCTTATTGTATATATTTTTTCGATATTATAGACATCAATGGAGAACGGTTTTTCTCTCATTGTTTGGGCAATCGGATCTTTTACCGTCAAGGTGTATGGAATTTCAATTTCTCCATTGTTGAATTTGTACAAATTATAATCCAATGGCGCTGTAAACCAAATATTTTTACTTGTAACCAGATTTGGATTCGTGCCATAATGGATATCAATTTGTGTTAAAGTATCTCCCATTTTCCGTGAGATTTTGCTGTCAATATCGTATATAAAAAATTCGTATGGATAACTGAAAAATCCTTTTTCTACTCTGTCTTTAAATATCACTTTTCCGTCGTGGCATGTCATCGACATATAGTAATCTCCTATTTTGTCTTCTCTGAGGAACTTACCGTCGATGTCGAAAATTATCAGTTTTCGAGAATCAAACACCAGAATATTTCCATTACGTTCGTCCACGGCAATACTTTGAATATAAGTATATTCGCCCGGACCCTGACCCTTGCGGTTGATAAATGCTTCCACCTTGCCTGTTTCGATATTGATGACAAAAACATAGAATGGACTAACATTCAAAAATACTAGTTTGTTTTTATAACGAACCATGCGGCTGTTTCCCGCCATTATCTGGGAAACTAAATATTCGTCCGTTGTTTCTATTGGAACAATGGCGTCCAACTCAAAGTTTTTGAGAAAAGTTTCGCCTTCGCCCGTCGGCTCTTCGGGAACAATAATTTCCTGTTTTCCAAGCACTTTTTGGGGTTTGGAGTCGCAGGCACAAACCTGCGTCAGCGCCACTGCGCATAAAATCATCAATATTCGTATCATATTTTATTGAAATCACTGCTTAAACAGTTTTAAATTATTAAGGAGTTTATTTTTACGTTCGAGAATCATCACGTCGAGCACAAGAAGTATCAGCGCCAGTGTCAGCGGGATATGGAAAAATTCGTAATACGATTTATATTCTTCCGACAGGAGTTCTTTTTTTTCCATATCTTTGATATTTTGGATAATGGCGGTCAGCCCCAGTTCTGTCTGCGTGGCAATTGTTGCCGAGCCGCCGCCTGCCGAGGCTACAAGTTTGAGCGTATTTTGGTCGAGGCGCGACATCACTATCTCGCCCGACTTGTCCTTCAACATACTGCCGTCGGCAAGTATAATGGGAGCGCCTTCGGTTGAGCCGATGCCGATTGTGTGAATTGTTATGCCGTCTTTGTGAGCTATTTCGGCTATTTCCACGGGGTTGCCCTCCTGATTTTCGCCGTCGGTGATCATTATCAGCGCGCGGCTTTTTTCGCTTTGCGACGAGTAAGATTTCATTGCCAAAGCAATTGCTTTCGACATATCGGTGCCTTGCCGCGACACTATGCCGGTGTTAATGGCGTTGAGAAACGATTTTGCCGATATATAGTCGTTGGTTACAGGCAATTGCACGTAGGCGTCGCCGGCAAACACTATCAAGCCGATACGGTCGTGTTTCAACTCTTCCACCAGACGGGCGATTGCAAGTTTCGAGCGTTCGAGGCGAGAGGGCGTAAAGTCGGTCGCCAGCATACTGTTCGACACGTCGAGTGCGATAATTACTTCTGCGCCTTTCGATTTTACTTCGGCAACAACCTGTCCGGCGCGGGGTTGCATCAGCGCCAGCACAAAGAAAAATATAGATGTGCTTGTCAGTATAATTTTCACCCAACCGCGATATTTCGACGCCAAAGGCATCAGCGGCTGCATCAGTCGGACGTCGCCAAAACGTGCCAAACGGCGGTTGCGCAGCCACACATTCAGTGCATAAATCAGCGGCAAAGCGGGAACAACCAGCAGCAACCATGCAAAATACAAATTTTTATATTCAACCATTTTGATTTACGATTTTCGATTTACGATTTTTGATTTACGATTTTCTTTTTTCGATTTTCGATTTACAATTTCTTTTTTCGACTCCTTCTTCGACTCCTTCTTCGATTCTTTTTTCGACTCCTTTTTCAACTCTTTCTTCTTTTTTCTTCTTTTGAGTTCCTGTTTGAGCATAATCAGTTCGCGGCCTGTCTGTCCGGCGATTGCCGAATTTTCTTCTGTGCGGCGGATAAGATAGGGCAACACGTGTTCTATTTTTCCGTAGGGCAGATATTTTACCACATTGTATCCTTCTTTGGCGGCGTTGAAACTCAGGTTGTCGCTCATTCCGTAGAGTTGCGAAATATATATTGTTGGACAATTGTTGGGCAACCCTTTTTCTGCCATATATTCCATCAGTTTAACGATACTTGCTTCGTTGTGCGTTCCGCAGAAAATGTGAATGCGGCTGTGATTTTCGACCGATATTTGCAGCGCTTCGTCGAAGGCTTTGTCGGTTTCGGCTTTGCTTGCATAGACGGGCGATGGATATTTGCCTTCTTTTGCCCGTCGCCTTTCCTTTTCGAGGTACGCGCCGCGAACATATTTTATACCTATAATAATATTGTGTTTATTTGCCAGGTCTATCAAGTATTTCAGATATTTAAGCCTGTCGTGTCGATACATTTGCAATGTGGTATAAACAACGGCGGTCTTTTTGTTATATTTTATCATCATGGCTTCGGTCGCCCTGTCGATTGCGCGTTGGAAACAGTAGTCTTCGGCGTCCACCATCACCGGTTTGCCGGCTCTTTGGGCTTCGGCACAGAGGGAGTCGAAGCGCTGCATAAAACTGTTGAATGCCATTTGTTCGGCGGGTGTCATTGTTGTGTGCGACGAGGCTTTTGCCAGCACGCTGTGGGTGGTCAGCGCCGTTGGTTTGAACACGCTGAAAGGTATATCGCTGTGCAGGCGGGTGTTTACAACCGAGCGTTTGATTTCGCGAAAGGTTTGTTTGATAGCCGTTTCGCTGTCGGCAGCCTCAACGGAAAAGTCGAGTACCGATTTGACATGTTTTTTTGCCATTCGGTGCACAACGTGGAAACATTGCTTAATGTTTTCGCCGCCAACAAAATGCCGGTAGAGCGTTGGTTTGACTGCCCAATCGACAGGGAGATGAATTTTCAGCGCCAGCCGGCTCAGACGCCCAAGTATGTGCACAATAAAAGGGCGTCGTATCAGCGAAAACAGAAATTTCGCATTTTTCAGTTCTTTATTGCTTTTCAGTTTGAAAGCAACTTCTGTATTATTAAAATCAATCATACAAATCAGTCAATATTATTATTTTCGATATATTATCTGGTAAATATTTCTTTGAGTTTATTTGCCAGATCTTCGCCTCTCAACCTGGTTTCTATCACTTTACCTTCGGGGTCGAGCAGCACGGTAAAAGGTATTGTTTCGACCTTGTATTCGTTGGCGGCGGAGGAGGGGCGGACGAGTTCGGACATGTGCACCCAGCTCATTTTGTCGGCTTCGATAGCCGCCTTCCAGTCGTCGCGGTTATGATCGAGCGATATGCCAACTATTTCCAAACCCTTGTCCTTGTATTTATTGTAGAGGGCAACCAGATTGGGATTTTCGGAACGGCAGGGACCGCACCACGACGCCCAAAAATCGAGCAGCACATATTTGCCCTTGCCTGCATAGTCGGATATGGCAATATCTTTTCCTTCGGGAGTTTTCAGTTTCAACTCTCTGAATTTCTGACCAATCGCCACCGGAGCAATTTTCAGGCGGGCAACAGTCTGTTCGAGTTCCATGCCGGCGTCGCTTTTCCTGACCTCGTTGGGCAGGCGGTCGTATGCCGCAATAATATCGTCGGCAGTGAGAGTGTTTTCGGATTCGAGCAGCAGCACGGCGGTGAACAGCGACGCCGGATATTTTTCGATAAAACGGAGGGTATAATCTCTGTACTGTTCGTTCAGTTTCTCTCGGTTTGCGTTCATTTCGGTAATCGTCTCCTCAGTCATTTCTTTGCTCTGCGCTGTTTTTTGGAGCTCTTCGGACTGTTCGCTCAGAGCGCGAATACCACTGGAATACTCTGTATATTGGTCGTTCAGCGGAGAGCCGGAAAGGGTAAAAGCAAACGGTTTGTCATCGAAAAAACTAATGTTGATATTGTAGTTTTCGACAAAAACAAAGATAAACGCCATCGATCCCGGATCGGCTGTTATTTCCGCCATAACCGGACGGTCGATTTTACCGCTGAAAGTAAACGAATTGTCTTGAACAACAGTCGAATCCAACGGTAACTCTGTCTCTTTTGAATTTGCGCCTCCAAAAGAATATTCCACCAGATAAATTGTTTTTCCGTTTAACTCGTCGGTCGGAAGTTTTCCGGTGATTTTATAGCCGGTTTTATTGCACGAAACCAGCAAACATACCATAAGAAAAGACAATAAATATCTCATTTCTACAAATTTAAAATTAAAAATCAGTGCGTAAAGATATAACATTTTTTTCAAATGACAATATTTTGAGTTTGCAGGTAATATTCTCGTCATATCGGCAAAAAACAAAAAAACATGCTTTGTTTGCCACTAAAAAACCCCGTTTTGCACTTTGCCAATATTCTTAGAATGAATATTTTGAAAATAAAATGATGATTAGTTGAAAATAAATTCATACTTTTGCACAAAATTATTGATATTAATTATTTCAGATGAAAGGATTAACTCTTTTTGACAAGATTTGGGACGCACACACAGTTACTTCAATAGAAGACGGTCCGGTGCAATTGTATATCGACAGGCATTACTGTCATGAGGTTACAAGTCCGCAGGCATTTAACGGTTTGAGAAACAGGAAAATTAAGGTTTTCCGCCCTCAACGTACATTTTGCACAGCCGACCACAATACCCCAACAATCGATCAGGACAAACAGGTAAAGGACGAAGTGTCGAGATTTCAACTCGATACGCTGAAAAAAAACGCAGAAGAATTTGGTCTGACATATTTTGGTCTCGGACACGAAAAAAACGGCATTGTTCACGTCGTTGGACCCGAAAACGGACTCTCACTGCCCGGAATGACAATCGTTTGCGGCGACAGCCACACCTCGACGCACGGCGCTTTTGGCTGTGTGGCTTTCGGCATCGGCACAAGCGAAGTGGAAATGACGCTTGCCTCGCAATGTATTCTGCAACCTAAACCCCTGAAAATGCGCATAACAGTGGACGGAAAGGCTGCAAAAATGGTTGCCGCCAAGGATATTATACTATATATAATCAGTAAACTTGGAACGGGCGGCGCTACCGGCTATTTTATCGAATATGCCGGCGAAACAATTCGCAATATGAGCATGGAAGAGCGTATGACTGTGTGCAATATGAGTATCGAAGCCGGCGCAAGAGGCGGAATGATTGCTCCCGACGAAAAAACTTTTGAATATCTCAAAGGACGGGAATATGCGCCTGCGGGCAAGGACTGGGATAATGCCGTTGAACGCTGGAAAACATTGAAATCGGACGAAAACGCAAGCTTCGACAAGGAAATTGTTATCGACGCCGGCATTGTTGAACCCATGATTACCTACGGAACAAATCCGGGCGCGGGAATGTCGATCAATGGAAATATTCCCGAACTTGCTGAAATTGAAGATACTTCAAAAACATCGTTCAATAAAATGATGGAATATATGGGTTTTGTACCGGGAGAAAAACTAATCGGTAAACCAATTGATTATGTGTTTCTTGGCAGTTGTACCAATGGACGGATTGAAGATTTTCGCACCTTCGCCGCCTTTGTGAAAGGCAGAAAAAAAGCGCAGAACGTAACAGCATGGATTGTTCCCGGCTCGAAAAAAGTAGAGAAAGTGATGCAGGAAGAAGGTCTGATTGAGATATTTAACTCCGCAGGTTTTGAAGTGCGTCAGCCCGGCTGCTCGGCTTGTCTGGCAATGAACGACGATAAAATTCCCGCAGGGAAATACGCAGTAAGTACCTCTAACAGAAACTTTGAAGGACGTCAGGGACCGGGGTCGCGAACTCTGCTCGCCGGACCATTGGTTGCCGCCGCCGCCGCTATCACCGGAAAAGTTGCCGATCCCCGTGAATTTAAATAAAAATTGAAAGTGGATTTAACTTTTTACAAAATCCGACGTCAAACTGATTTAAAAATTTTTTATATGGAAATATATCTATTACAAAAAACATTCAAGAGGCTGGTCTCTAACCCACTGTGGATTGTGCCGCTCCTCTTCGCCACCCTTGCGGCGTGCAGCAACGAAACGTATTTCAACCTTGGCAGCAGTCTGGTTGAGCCAAAATTTAAAATGGTTTATATCGATACCTTTGCAGTGAAACTGAGCACAATAAAACTCGATTCGATACCAACCCACAATCAAAGCACAATACTTGTGGGCAAATACAGCGACGTTAATACTTTGACCGGCGAAGCGCTAACCGGTACAACAACAGCAAGTTCGTATATCGAAATTTCCAGACCCACATATCCCGAATTTGCAAACAACGTAATCACAGAATTCGATTCGCTTGTTCTTGAAATGCGATTTAACGGGTTTTATATGGGCGACACGCTGAATAACATGCATTTGTATGTTTACCGGCTTGCCGAAAGAATTAACAGATTCGAATCGTCGTCTCAGACATTCTACAATGTCAATTCGTTCCGTACAGAAGCCTCGCCGCTGGCAGAAGTCCGATTTCCAATAAATCCGCGTAACACGCGCGACAGCATCTATCTTCCGGGCGAAATTGCAATGGAACCGGTGCGGATACGCTTGCCCGACGCGCTGGGCAAGGATATGTTCGAGAAAATGAAGTCAAAAGCCACAGAATTTGAAAATTCGGAACGCTTTCTCGACTATTTCAACGGGCTGGCATTCAAGGCTGGCAGCGAGGTGCAAACAATTGTTGGCTTTAGAGCCGACGCCTCATTCAAAATTCGCCTGTATTATCATCAAAAAGAGGAGTTTGACATCAATGAGGAGATTGTTTTCAGCGTCAATGCTGCAAAACAGTTCAACAATATTGTGTCCGACAGAACAGGCACCGGCTTGGACATGTTTACAAGGGAAATTTATGAAATAGACGCCGCACAAACTCAAAATCAATCGTATATAATGGCGGGCGACGGGCTTTATACCAAAGTTGAATTTCCAAATATCAGCCAAATTCTTGAATTTTCCGATTATGGCGCGGTGGAACGAGCGATACTGGAAATCAAACCCGTGTATGGCACATATCAAAAATATACCGTGTTGCCACAAAATCTCAGCGTTTTTGCAACCGTCGAATCGGGCGAGGCAGAGTCGCAACTACTTGATTCGCAAAATCAGGCAATGACAGGAAACCTCGTTGTGGACGCCCAGTTCTGGGACAATACGGCGTATAATTACGATGTGTCGGGATTTATACAAAATCAGATATTTGCAACAAACAACGAAAAAATGTATCTCACCCTGAAACTTTCCGACGATGTGATGAGAAAAAGTACTGCCCGTCTGGTGATTGGCAACAGCAATCACTGGTTGAACCACGGAAATCAAACTTCGTACAACAGAATCAAACTGAAATTATATTATAATATGTATAACAAATAAATGATGAACATAAAACGCATGATAAAAGTCAATAAATTAATTATATGTACACTGACATTTCTGTTTTGTGTTCATTTGCAGGCACAGCACAGCACAAGTTCGCCCTACTCGATGATTGGGCTTGGCGAATTTGACAGTAAAACCTACGGAATAACAAGCGGAATGGCAAATGCAGGCGCTGGTTTATACAGTGTTGGCACGCTCAATTTGTCGAATCCCTCCGCCCTTGCCGTCGATTCGCTTTCCTTTTTGTTCGACCTGTCGGTCGGAGGCAAAATATCAAAGTATTCAAACACTTCGACGCAGGAAGGCGCTGCCAATTTCAATGTAAAAAAAGTTGCCGCAGGCGTGCGAATTTTTTCCAAACTATCGCTTGCTTTGGGTATGTTGCCCTATAGCAATGTGCAATACAAAGTTAAAGACAAAATCTACGTTGAAGGTCGTCCCGACGAAACAACCGACATTTACTACGATGGTTCGGGCGGCTTGTCGAAATTTTTTCTCTCCGGCTCGTATAAACTCCTTCCAAATCTGAACGTTGGAATGAACGTTTCATATCTTTTTGGACGAATAAACCGGACGGAAGCACATTCGTTGCATAGCGTGCGGCATTCGGTTGAAATAGACAAAATTCTTGCCGATTTTGGATTGATGTACCACAAAATTCTCAACCCTTCATTAGTGTTGTCGGCAGGGCTGACATACGCCTATCGTACAGAGATTAAGATGAAAAACTATTCGACTTATACCATGAGCGGCGAAAGCAGACGAAATACCAGCACATATACTTCGCTGCCGCACAATCTGGGCGCAGGTTTTGCTGTGCAAAGTTCAAAAGACCGTACCTACAGAGCTTTGTCGATAGACTATAAGTTACAGAAATGGAGCGACATACAGTCGCCCGACCAAAGAACGCACTACACCGACAGCCACCGCATTAATGCCGGCGCATCGTATATCTACAATTACCGGACGCCAAGAAATTATTTCCAGCGCATACAATATCAGGCAGGCTTGTATTACGAAAAAACGAATCTCATTGTTCATGGTAGTAGTCTGAGAGAGAGCGGAATAACGGCGGGCGTAATATTGCCCATAAAAAATTCGCCTACTCAACTTTTTATCTCAACCGATTTTGGCTACAGAGGCGGAAATAATCTGATAGGCGAAAAAATTGCCAGAATCAATCTCGGCGTGTGTATGAACCAACAATGGTTTGTAAAATGGTTTTATGATTAAGTGAAAATACAATAGGGTGTTATAATGTGAATTATGCAAACTAAACATTTATTCATTTCACTTGTGGCGTTAATATTCATATCCTGTAACCAAAAGCCGCAGCACAAAATCTCCGAGCCGCAAAATTTGTCTGCATATTTTCAATCGTTAATAGATTCGGGCAAAACGATTCCCAATTTTATGGAAGATTCGGCGCGGGTGATATCTGTGATTCAGAGTTTTGCGCCTTTGCAGGATTATGCCGAAGGTAAACGCACGGACTATCCTGCCGAAGAAGTCCGAAAAGCCATTGGCACGATGTTGGAAAATTTTGCGTATTTCAACAATATGGGAATGTGTGATGGAGAAAATTGTGGGGAAGCGAATGAAACAGATAAATATATCTTTTTTGAAAAATATTTGGAACAGGTTTGTCGCCTTTGCCCTGATGCACAACTGCTTTGCAGTTTGGTTTCCGACGACAACAAAATTGGTTGTTTTGATATTTATTCTTTTCCTGTAAGTTATTATCCGTATTCGAGTTATTCTATTTTTCCGTATATTATTTACAAAACAGAACACGGTTTTGCCTCTGCAAGAATAGATTATTCCGATTGTGAGCAGTTTCACAAAATATATTCAATCATGCACAAAGGCACACAATATTATTTATTGGAAAATACAAGTGCGTATTTTGGAGCCATTTTCAGTTTGTTGACCATAAAAGATGGCATCATTGTGGAATGTTTAAAAGACAGGGCATTAATCCGTCATAATACGGGCATTGCATTTAACGATACGCACAATATTATTTTTAATCCTGAAAAATTAGAATGGAAAGAGTGTCGTAAAAATCAAAACGGCGCATGGAAAGAAGTACCGAATGCAAAAACATTTCACCTGATTTTTGACAAAAAAATTTCTATTAGACTTAAAGAATGTGAAAACTAAACACTTATTTCACTTGCAGCGTTAATATTCGTTTTCTGCAATCATTTCAGGACATAACACTACAATTACCGGACGCCAAGAAATTATTTCCAGCGCATACAATATCAGGCAGGCTTGTATTACGAAAAAACAAATCTCATTATTCACGGCAGTAACCTGATTGAGGGCGGAGTAACAGCAGGCGTAATATTGCCCATAAAAAATTCGCCTACCCAACTTTTCATCTCAACCGATTTTGGCTACCGAGGCGGAAATAACCTGATAGGCGAAAAAATTGCCAGAATAAATCTCGGCGTGTGCATGAACCAACAATGGTTTGTGAAATGGTTTTATGATTAAATGAAGATAAGGCAAGGTGTTATAATGCCAAAAAGAACAATTTGTTAGAAAAACAGGCGTGGAACTCGAAAAGACGGACAGGAGTTCCACGCTTTGGGGTAAAGAAAGCTTATTCCATTTATCCTCAACCCACTGAAGGGTTAAATCCGATAAGTCGCATTCTTGCAGAAAGCCAGACGCTTGTCCGGCTTTCGTATTTGTTGGCGTCGAACAAAAATTATTGTTGTATAATGCTATGGAACATATACTTCCATCATTTTAATCTCCTTTTCGGGGATAATGTTTACAAACTCCGTCATGGCGGGAATCAATACGGTTTCGCCTGCGCTAACTGTTTCTGCTGTAGTATTATTACATTCAATTCGCGCTTGCCCTTCCATGCACATGTAAACAACAAACGAGTCGAGTTGGGCATAGTCTCTTTCGATTTTTTGCGTCAGATGTAACAGATTGGTTGTGAAACAGGAACAGTTTACGAGTTCAACTGCTTTGTTCTGTTGTGGCAAATACTGCGTTCTATATGTTTCAAAATGCGTGAAATCTATCACATCCTCAGCAAGTTGAGTGTGCATTTCGCGAGCCGTATTCGGGTTATTTTCTCGTCCCCAGTCGTATATTCGATATGTAATATCCGAAGTTTGCTGAATTTCAGCAATTAACAGCCCTTCGCCCAGAGCGTGGATTCGTCCTGCCGGCAAAAAAAACACATCGTTTTTTTGCACCGATTCGAGGTTCAGAATTTCAGCAAGGCTCGAATTACCAACTCGGTTACGATATTCCTCTCTGTCGATTTTCTTGTCAAAACCAACATATATTCGCGAATTTTTGTCGGCGGCAAGCACATACCACATTTCAGTTTTGCCGTATGCGCGATGCCGTTCCAGAGCGATTTCATCGTTAGGATGTACCTGAACAGAAAGGCGTTCGGCGGAATCGATAAGTTTAAAAAGCAACGGAAATTCTATTCCAAATTTGTTGTAAACTTTTTCACCAACAAGGTCGGACATGTATATTTCAATGATTTCCTGAATATTGTTGCCTTTAAGAAACCCGTTGCTTACAACCGACAAGCTTCCCTTAACCGACGACAATTCCCAACTTTCGCCAATAATTTTGCCATTTGGCGTTTTTCGACCCATCAGCGACGTCAGTTTGTTTCCGCCCCAAACACGCTCTTTATAAATGGGTTTAAATTTTAACGGATATAATTCCATATCTTTTATTTTAATAAAATCGGGCGCAAAATTACATAAAAATTGAGAATTTCCAAGCGCGTAAGAAAAAATTTTGAGGCGATATTGATAAAATCATATAAAAAGCCCTTATCTTGATGTTAGCCCTTAGTGTCCGTAATACATATACAATCAATCCATTATCATTTTACATAAGAACAAAATTCTGTAATTTCTGTCCAAAATCTGCCTCGCGACTAAAATCCGTGCAAATCCGTAAAATCCGTGTCATCTGGTGTGCCTCCCCCCGTGCCTCAAAAAAATTTTTTCAGTTTTCAAGCCTCAACCCTTTTTTTCAACAAAAAATCACTTCAAAAATCCCCGAAAAATGAAAAAAACCTGTGTTCGGGAGTTGGAAAAGCAGGAAAAATTGCCCGTTTTGGAAAATTTTTTTAAAAAATATATGGTTGAAAATCACTGAGTTAAAAAAAATATCAAAAAAAATATCAAAAAAAATGTTGCAGATGAAAAAAAATGTGTACTTTTGTCCGCTGAATTTGAATGTATGTTACGCTTCAGATTTGAAAATAAAAACGTGGAAATGAAGAATGCTTCCATCCGATTTTTCACATAATATTCATTTAAGGATGAGCAAATTGGTGAACAATAAAGTCTATCTGAGGATAGAAAGGTATTTTAAGGAAGTTTATAAGGAACTTCTCAAAGTTACGTGGCCAACATGGAAAGACCTGCAAAGCAGCGCCGTATTGGTAATGGTTGCCTCGCTGATTTTTGCGGTGGTAGTTTTCGTTATGGATTTTGGTTTTCAGAATGTTATTCAGGGAATCTATTCTGTTTTATTAGGAGCATCCTCATAGCAGGTATTTGAAAATATGGCAGAAACAGAAAAAAAATGGTATGTCCTTCGCACCGTTGGTGGAAAGGAACGCAAAGCCAGAGAATACATTGAAAATGAGATACGAAGGCTTAAACTCGAAAATAAGGTTTTTCAGGTGCTGATACCCACCGAAAGGGTTTATCAGGTGAAGAACGGTAAGAAAATCAGCACAGAGCGTATCTTTTATCCGGGGTATATCTTTGTTGAAGCAATTCTCGAAGGTGAAATAGTTCATATACTGCGCAATGTCCCCAATGTTGCAGGTTTCCTGTCGGAGAGCAAGGGCGGCGACCCCGTTCCTCTGCGCCCCGCCGAAGTGAACCGGATGTTGGGTCATATTGACCAACTGTCGGAGAGTCAGGGAGAGGAAATAGCCACCCCCTTCTTTGTAGGCGAGCCTATTAAAGTAATCGATGGTCCGTTTGACGGATTTTCGGGCACAATAGAGGAGGTCAACGAAGAGAAGAAAAAACTCAAAGTCATGGTCAAAATATTTGAACGTAAAACACCGCTCGAACTCAATTTTGTTCAAGTAGAAAAAGAATAAAAAAAGTAAAATTATGGCAAAAGAAGTCGCCGGACTAATCAAACTTCAGGTAAAAGGCGGAGCCGCCAATCCATCGCCTCCCATAGGACCAGCGCTTGGTTCAAAAGGGGTGAATATCATGGAGTTTTGTAAACAGTTCAATGCGCGTACACAAGACAGGGCAGGCAAAATACTTCCTGTAATTATCACTGTTTTTTCCGATAAATCGTTTACATTTATCATAAAACAGCCACCGGTTGCCGTTCAGTTGAAAGAAGCCGCAAAACTGTCGAAAGGCTCACCGGAGCCCAACAGGCAGAAAGTGGCAAGCATAGACTGGACGCAGATACGCACAATCGCCGAAGATAAAATGCCGGATCTGAATGCATTTACATTAGGCGCTGCCATGCGTATGGTTGCAGGAACAGCCCGCAGTATGGGGATAAAAGTCGAAGGCTCTTTCCCCCAAGATGTTAAATAAAAATTTCATGCGAAAATGAGTAAATTGACAAAAAATCAGAAACGTGTAAATCCAAAAGTCGAACAGGGCAAGCAATATCCGCTTGCGGAGGCAGTAAAACTGCTTAAAGAAATCTCCTACACCAAGTTCGACGCTACCGTTGAAATCGCCGTCCGACTGGGAGTCGATCCCAGAAAGGCAAACCAGATGGTGCGCGGCGTTGTTACACTTCCGCATGGAACAGGAAAAACAACGCGAGTACTCGTACTTTGTACTCCCGACAAGGAAACCGAAGCCACAGAGGCAGGCGCTGACTTTGTAGGACTGGACGAGTATGTCGAAAAAATCAAAGGCGGCTGGACTGATGTGGACGTAATAATCTGTACTCCAAGCGTTATGGCAAAAGTTGGCGCTTTGGGTAAAATTCTCGGACCCAGAGGATTGATGCCCAACCCGAAAACAGGAACCGTAACAATGGAGCCGGGTAAAGCCGTTCAGGAAGTCAAAGCCGGAAAAATTGATTTCAGAGTCGACAAAACAGGAATAGTACACAGTGGAATAGGTAAACTGTCGTTCAGCGATACCCAGATTCTTCAAAATGCCAAAGAGATTATCGACATGATTATCAAGTTGAAACCTCAGGCAGCCAAAGGTACGTATATAAAAAGTATCTACTTGGCGTCCACCATGAGTCCGGGCATTGCTATCGACCCCAAAACAGTATCCGAATAAAAAAATTGAAGTATGAGAAAAGAAGAAAAAGCAGCAATAATAAACAAGGTTGCCGACGCTCTGAAAGCAAGTCCAAATTTCTATGTAACTGATATTTCCGGACTGAATGCGGAAAAAACCTATCGATTGAGAAAATTGTGTTTTGAAAAAGACGTAAAGTTGATGGTTGTGAAAAATACGCTCTTCCAAAAAGCGCTCGAAAAAAACAACTTCCCTGAAACGGAACTTTACAAATCTTTGGAAGGACCCACTGCCATCATGTTTTGTCAGGCAGCAAACGTTCCCGCCAAGTTAATCAAAGAATTTAACAAGGCAGGTAACGAAAAGCCGGTTGTGAAAAGTGCATACGCCCAAGAATGTTTGTTCGTTGGCGCCCAAGCGCTGGATGACCTGGCTAATATTAAATCCCGCGAAGAACTTGTCGGAGAAATCGTTGCATTGCTCCAGTCTCCCGCACGCAATGTCATCTCGGCGCTGCAAAACGGAGGGCAAAAAATCGCAGGAATAGTTAAAACCCTTTCGGAACGTTCCGAATAAACAAAAAAAGAATTATTAATTATTTAAATGTAAATAAAATGGCTGATATTAAGAAAATCGCAGAAGAATTGGTTAACCTTACCGTAAAAGAGGTTCAAGAACTTGCTACCGTTTTGAAGGACGAGTACGGCATTGAGCCGGCAGCCGCTGTTGCCGTTGCAGCAGCGCCCGCCGATGGCGGAAATGCCGCCGCTGTCGCCGAACAGACTGAGTTCGACGCCATACTCGTATCTGCAGGACAGGCTAAATTACAAATTGTTAAAGTAGTAAAGGAAATCATTGGTCTGGGCTTGAAAGAAGCTAAGGAACTTGTTGATGGCGCTCCAAAAGCAATCAAAGAAAAAGTATCCAAAGTCGAAGCAGAACAGATTAAGGCTCAGATAGAAGAAGCAGGAGGAGAAGTTGAAATTAAATAATCCTCACCTTTAACTTTAAGGCACAGGTTTAGGGCTATTTTGCCCTAAGCCTTTTTGTCGTTTAACAGTATTTATACAATGATTATACAGTGTTGATACAGTGTTTATGCGATGATTGTCAGACGATTATGCGGGAGTTGCAACCCCCGTCCGACCAAACTGCGGGCATTAATACATGTATAAACAGGGTTACAAAGTATATCACTGCTGGACGGATTATCAAAAGTATAACAAATATAGTAAACGGTATTACAAGATTAACAGTTGTTTACAGTAAAACAACGGTATAAAAACATAACAATAAGAAAAATATGGACAGAATAAATTTCGCCTCAGTAAAAAATACACTCGATTATCCTGATTTTCTTGAGATACAGGTAAAATCATTTCAGGACTTTTTCCAACTTGATACCACCCCTGAAAACAGAAAAAACGAAGGACTATTCAACGTCTTCAAGGAAACTTTTCCGATAACCGATACACGCAATAACTTCGTTCTCGAATTTCTTGACTATTTTATCGATCCGCCACGCTATTCAATCGACGAATGTCTCGAAAGAGGTCTCACTTACAGCGTGCCGCTCAAAGCAAAACTCAAACTTTACTGTACCGACCCCGAACATGAAGATTTTGACACCGTTATTCAGGACGTCTATCTCGGCACAGTTCCCTACATGACCCCCAAAGGCTCGTTCGTTATCAACGGAGCAGAGCGGGTGGTCGTTTCCCAGCTGCATCGCTCGCCGGGAGTATTCTTCGGGCAAAGCATTCACGCTAACGGTACTAAACTCTATTCGGCAAGAATTATCCCTTTCAGAGGTTCGTGGATAGAATTTGCAACCGATATTAACAACGTGATGTATGCGTATATCGACCGCAAGAAAAAATTGCCGGTAACAACACTCCTTCGCTCAATCGGTTACGAAAACGACCGCGATATTCTCGAAATATTCGACCTTGCCGACGAAATAAAAGTCAATACCGCCAATCTCCAAAAATCCATCGGACGGCGTCTCGCCGCACGAGTGCTGAAAACCTGGATCGAAGACTTTGTTGATGAGGACACCGGCGAAGTGGTTTCTATCGAACGAAACGACGTGGTGCTCGACCGCGAAACTGTTCTCACCGAACATCATCTCGACCAGATAGTTTCATCGGGAACCAAAACAATACTCCTTCACAAGGAATCGGCAAATATATCCGATTATGCAATTATCTACAATACATTGCAAAAAGACCCTTCAAACTCTGAAAAAGAAGCAGTTGTTTACATCTATCGCCAGCTCCGCAACTCCGAACCGCCCGACGAGGCTACGGCTCGCGATGTGATAGAAAAACTGTTCTTCTCGGATAAACGCTACGATTTGGGCGACGTGGGACGATTCCGTCTTAACCGCAAACTGTCGCTCGCAACATCGCAGGACGTTAAAATTCTTACCCGTGAGGATATTATCGCCATTATCAAGTATCTTATCCAGCTGATAAACTCAAAAACAGACGTCGATGATATCGACCACCTCAGCAATCGACGGGTACGGACTGTGGGCGAACAACTTGCAAACCAGTTCGGAACAGGGCTATCGCGCATGTCCCGTACCATACGCGAAAGAATGAACGTCCGCGATAACGAGGTTTTTACGCCTATCGACCTGATTAACGCAAAAACACTCTCGTCGGTAATCAACTCATTCTTTGGCACAAACCAACTCTCCCAGTTTATGGATCAAACCAATCCGCTGGCAGAAATAACACATAAACGCCGACTGTCGGCGCTCGGACCGGGCGGACTGTCACGCGAACGTGCAGGCTTTGAAGTACGCGACGTGCATTATACTCACTACGGACGTCTTTGCCCGATTGAAACTCCCGAAGGACCGAATATCGGACTGATATCTTCGCTCTGCGTATATGCAAAAATCAATAACCTTGGATTTATTGAAACCCCCTATCGCAAAGTCGAAAAATCAACGGTAAATCTTTCGCCCGACGGAATAGTTTATCTCAGCGCCGAAGACGAAGAACTTCAAATCATTGCACAGGCAAACGCTCAATTTGACGATAAAGGGAATTTCCTGACGTCCAAAGTTAAAGCCCGAGTTGAATCCGACTATCCGATGGCGCCCGTTCAGGATCTGCAACTTATGGATATTGCTCCCAATCAGATAGCATCCATTGCCGCCTCGCTCATCCCGTTCCTCGAACACGACGACGCCAACCGCGCCCTCATGGGATCGAACATGATGCGACAGGCAGTGCCGCTCATCTCGCCCGAAGCCCCGATTGTGGGAACAGGTATCGAAGAAAATGTGGTGCGCGACAGCCGTACGCAAATCATTGCGGAAGAAGACGGCGAAATAGTTTATGTCGACGCCCGACAGATACATATTCGCTATCACATTACCAACGCCCAAAAACTGGCAAGTTTCGAGCCCGAAGTAACCGTCTATAAATTGCCGATATATCTCAAAACCAATCAGAATACCTGCGTCAATCTACGCCCACTCGTCCGGCGCGGCGACACGGTCAAAAAAGGAACAGTTCTTACCGAAGGATATTCCACTCAAAACGGTGAACTGGCGCTCGGTAGAAACCTCAAAGTGGCATTCATGCCATGGAAAGGATACAATTTTGAAGATGCTATTGTTCTATCCGAACGACTTGTGCGCGAAGATGTTTTCACATCCATACATATCGACGAATATATTATGGAAGTGCGCGACACCAAACGGGGCGCAGAAGAACTTACGTCCGATATACCAAATATCAGCGAAGAAGCAGTTAAAGATATCGACAAACAGGGGCTAATACGCATTGGTGCAAGCGTTAAACCCGGCGATATTCTTATAGGAAAAATCACCCCCAAAGGAGAATCCGACCCCTCGCCCGAAGAAAAACTGCTCCGCGCAATCTTTGGCGACAAAGCCGGCGACGTTAAAGACGCATCGCTGCGTGCATCGCTCTCCCTGAACGGCGTGGTTGTCGACAGAAAACTGTTCTCAAAAGTACAGAAAGATCCGAAGAAAAATAACAAACAGACTGAAAAAACACAGCTGGCTGAGGTGGATGCTCAATTCGATAAAGATCACAACGTACTCAGAGATCTGCTGATACATAAACTGATTCATCTCGTTGAGGGTCGCGCATCGCAGTCAGTTGTCGATTCTTTCGGCGCCGAACTTATCCCCAAAGGAGAAAAATATACCCTTAAGGCTTTGCAGGCAATCGATTATCTCAATGTCAATCCCAACAAATGGACTACCGACAAAGAGAAAAATAATCTAATCAAACGGATTATACACAATTATACAGCCAAATACAAACAGCTTGACGCCCAAGCCAAACGTAAAAAATATACGATAACCATTGGCGACGAGTTGCCCACCGGTATTATCCAGCTGGCAAAGGTGTATATCGCCAAAAAACGCAAAATTCGCGTAGGTGATAAAATGGCGGGACGTCATGGAAATAAAGGGATTGTAGCCCGCGTGGTACGCGACGAAGATATGCCTTTCCTTCCCGACGGAACAACGGTCGATATCGTTCTCAACCCTCTCGGTGTGCCTTCACGTATGAATCTCGGACAAATATACGAAACAGTACTCGGATGGGCTGGAAAACAACTCAATCACCGTTTCAGCACTCCGATTTTCGACGGCGCAACCTTGCAGCAAATTTCGGAATATACCGACGCCGCCAATATCCCCCGCGCAGGAAAAACATACCTCCGCGACGGCGGAACGGGCGAACTGTTTCATCAACCGGCAACAGTGGGTATCATCTACATGCTCAAACTGGGACACATGGTGGACGACAAAATGCACGCCCGCTCGATTGGACCATACTCCCTTATCACTCAGCAACCATTGGGCGGAAAAGCCCAGTTCGGCGGTCAGCGATTTGGAGAAATGGAAGTCTGGGCGCTCGAAGCATTTGGCGCAGCTCATATCCTGCAGGAAATCCTGACAATCAAATCGGACGATGTGATCGGACGGGCAAAAGCATACGAAGCCATTGTCAAAGGCGATAATATGCCGATAGCCGGAATACCCGAATCGCTCAACGTGCTGATACACGAACTGCGCGGCCTCTGTCTGAATTTGAAAATGGACTAAATTTTTTTAAATCTTTATCACAAAAAGGCTGTACGGTTTTGTGCAGCCTTTTTGTGATTTACAATTTAAATAATCTTCGTGTAACTTCGTGCCTTCTTCGTGTAAAAAAATATTATTACACGATTTGCACGAAGTAAGAATTTAGATAGTGTCTGTCCGAAAACTCGGATGACGCAGATTAGAAAGATTTTCGCAGATTTTTTTATCTGCGTTCATCCGTCAAATCTGCGTTATCTACCGTGCTTTTGATATTAATTTTGTGGTTCGGGTTCGTCCGCAGTATCCTCCGCGTCTTCCGCGTCGTTCTGTTTACGAGCCGACACGGCGCCGATATGGCGGTTATAGACTATCGTTGCCTGCCGGATATGTCCGTTGACAATGTCGATAATCTGTTCTGCTGCGGCAAGTTCAGCGGCGCTTACGGGCATCAGTTGGAGACTTTCCAGCGCCTTTACAAAATTGTCGAAAGCGAGGTTTGCCGCCGTGCGGTATTTCTGCGTGTTCCCTTGCTGACGTTTGTCGTTCACCGTATGTGCGCGTGAGTTGTAGAGGGCTTCAAAGTCCTCATTTTCCTGTTTCAGGCGGGAAGTCAAATCCGTCAAGCCGAAAGTATTCAGCAGTGCGGGCATTTGCTGCAATTCGGCGGTCATGCTGCGGAGATTTGCCGTTTCCGCTTCATATTCCATTAGCGCCACTTTGCGGTATTTTTCAACCACATAAAGCAGGCGTCGCGCCTCTTCACGTTCGTCGTCCGACAGGGCAAAATCGTAACTGTAATCCACTTTTGCAATCACTGCGCGGGCGGTAAAATCACGACGGGCGTCGAGGCGAACAATCTCAGGCGTTTCAAAAGCCTTGTTGCTCTGTTTAAAAAAACTGTCGAACGCCAGCAGTTCATTTTCAAAACCGCCGAACACAAGCTGTAACTGCGGAACATTCGCTGCCAAAGGCTTCGTGTCAGTGTAAACAGCAAACAGCATCTGCACATTCTGTGCAACGGATATGCGAAATAATATTCGCTTGGAGTTTAAAATTTCTTTTTTCATCGTACTATATATTTATGTATTAAAATTATATTTCAATTTATCGACTCTGTCAAACGTTTTTCCGACGACTACTGGCGTCCCGTTGACATTGTCAAAAACTTCCCAACGGCTGTTGGCGTCCCGTTGACATTGTCAAAAACGTCCCCAAAAACGTTTTTTCTTCGGCGTCCACAGAAAATCTTCCATTGAGATTAGCCGGTTAGCGCCTGTCGAAAAACATCTTTTATAACATTCCAAGAACCTGTCCGCATGGCGGAGTATATTATTAAATATCTTATTGTCAATATATCACTGCGGAATGCATTTCATATTAGCAGGTGCAAATATACAAAATATTTTAGATATGCAAGTAATGATTAATTGGGGGATAAACCTGTTCGGAGGTGCTATTGAAAAAATTTTTATAAGGAAAAAATGCCTGCGGCGGATAGGCTGGGACGGAAAGTCCCGCAGGGACTGCACATTATTAACCGGTGGCTTTAGCCTCCGGATTCATGCACCACGCACGCCCAAGTCCCGCAGGGACTGCACATTATAATCGACAAATCCCACATTCCGTCCCTACGGGACGGTGGTTACGAGGCGGGGCTTGCGTTTTCTACCAACATTCCGTCCCTGCGGGACGGGTTGCTCCGTGGCAATCTCTTGACCGGCAAACACCGTAGAGACGGGGCGCGCCCCGTCTCTACATTGCGACGCACAACGCCGCCGCAAACAATCTTCGCAGAGACGCACGCCGTGCATCTCTACATCGTCGCAAGCATTCCCCTCTTTTGGAGGGGGCAGGGGGAGGTTTACAAAAATCATTAAAATCAATCTAAAATCACAGTTCAGACAATTCCTCCGCAGGCATTAATCACTAATCACTAATAAAGTTCCTGCGGGACTTGCTTGTGCGACGACAGGATGCATCAGAATAAATATAGCACCTCAAAAAAAGATTTAGCCGATATTTTATCAATAGCACCTCAAAAAAAGATTTTGTCAATTGAAAAATCAATATTTTCTGTTTTTTTTATCTTGCGAAGTAGTGTTGATGCAAAAAAAATTATCATTTTAACAAAAAAAAAGCATTTTCTATCTTGTATATTTTCAGTATATTGAAAATTTTTTTGCGTATTTTGAAAAATTTTTTTGCAGAAATAATTTTGCGTTAAGAAATTTTTTATACTTTTGCCCCCGTAAATTTTTAAAAAACACATGGATTTTGGCGTCAAAAAACGCTAAAATGTGAAAAAACGTATTTATCGATTAAAACTATTTGACAATGTATAAATTGCAGACATATTCAGGGATTTTTTCAGCATTTGTAACTATTTGGGCTACAAATGCTGGCACTGTGTTTGCAACTAACGAATCAGAGAGAGAGAGAGAGAGAGAGAGAGAGAGAGAGAGAGAGAGAGAGAGAAGTAATCAGCGAGTTAGGTCTTTTCGGAAAAGGCTGAACACATCGATACGGGAGAAAAATTCTGTTTCTCAAACAGTTCCCGATTTAATTTTTTACCGTCCTGTTTTTACTGTTTTAAAGAATTTAATATCAAACGGCTTAATATCCTGTGGATTGCGGCTGCGCTGTTGCAGGCGCGTGCGCACAATCTCCATAATGATATTAAAAACAGGAGAAGATATTGCGAAATTGCCGATAAACTGTTCGGAATTTTCGCTCATCGTCTTCAATTATCAATACCAAACGAAACCCAATTTATTTATTAATATGTAAGCAGATGAAAATATTACATCACACTGTTAAACATGTACTCATGTTTATTTCGACGGCGGCGCTGATGCTGTCCGTATTTATTTCGTCGGCTCAGGAAAACATCTCTGTAAGGGGAAAAATCCTTGATGCCGACGGGGAAACGCTCGGAGGAGTAACCGTTCTGTTGAAGGGTACAACCAAAGGGACGCTTTCCAATGAAACGGGAGATTATTTTATTCCCGATGTGCAGAAGGGTGAAATTCTTGAATTTCGCCTGATGGGTTTTGTTACTGTTGAAAAAGAAATAACAGGAACAAACCTGAATGTGGTCATGATGTCGAGTTCCGAGTCGCTTGAGGAACTGACTATTGTGGCGTTTGCTCAGCAGAAGAAGGAGAGTGTAATTGCTTCGATTGCCACTGTCAATCCTTCCGAGCTGAAAGTGCCAAGCAGCAATCTTACAACGGCGCTTGCCGGACGGATTGCGGGGCTGGTTTCGTATCAGCGAAGCGGCGAGCCGGGGCGCGACAATGCGGAGTTCTTTGTGCGGGGTGTTACTACTTTCGGATACAAGAAAGATCCGCTGATTTTGATTGACAATAACGAGGTTACTACGCAGGAACTTTCGCGTATGCAGCCCGACGATATTGCCAGTTTTTCGATTATGAAGGACGCTACGGCGACGGCGCTCTATGGCTCGCGCGGGGCTAACGGCGTTATTTTGGTTACCACCAAGGAGGGACGCGAGGGCAAGGCGAAAATCGATATCCGTTTCGAGGAGGCGCTTTCGCAACCCACTCAAATGGTGAAACTTGCCGACCCGATTACCTACATGCAGCTGCACAACGAGGCGGTTAAAACCAGAAACCCGCTGCCTTCAAACGGGCTGCCCTATTCGCAGAGCAAAATCGACAATACCATTGCCGGCGGCAATCCTTATGTGTATCCTGCCAACGACTGGCATGATATTCTTTTTAAGGATATTGCCCAGAATCATCGTCTGAATTTCAGCGTTGGCGGCGGCGGTACTATTGCTCGATACTATCTTGCCGGAAGTCTGATTAACGACAATGGTCTGTTGAACGTCGATAAAAAGAATAATTTCAACAACAATGTCAATCTCAACCGTTACATGCTGCGCTCGAACGTCAATATCAACGTTACCAAAACCACCGAAGCAATTGTCCGTCTGCATGGTGCATTCGACGATTATACCGGTCCGATGTATGGTGGCGAAGATATGTTTCGCCGCGTAATGTTTTCAAATCCGGTGCTTTTTCCTGCCTGTTTTTTGCCCGACAAGGCTAATGCTCATGTCAAGCATGTGATGTATGGTAATTCGGGCAGTAACTACCGGTATGTCAATCCGTATGCCGACATGACGCGCGGCTACATGAATACAAGTACCTCGCAGATAACCGCACAGTTTGAACTCAAACAGAAACTCGATTTTCTGACGGAAGGACTCGAATTGCGGGGCATGTTCAACACCAACCGATATGCCTATTTCGACGTGTCGCGCTTCTATAATCCGTTCTTTTACGAAGTTATGGGTTATAACAAGCAGAGGGACGAATATTCTCTCCGCGTACTGAATAATACTCAGGACGCATCGGGCGGGACGGACTATCTGAAATATCAGGAAGGAGGCAAAAGCATTACTTCGACCACCTATTTCGAGTCGGCGCTGAGCTGGTCGCGGACGTTCGGCGAAAAGCACGCCGTGAGCGGGCTGCTGGTTTATACCATGCGCAATCAGCTTAATTCCAATGCCGGCGATTTGCAGCGTTCGCTGCCCTATCGCAATATCAGCCTCGCCGGACGCTCGACCTATTCCTACGATTCTCGCTATTTTGTGGAGTTCAATTTCGGATACAACGGCTCGGAACGTTTTCATAAAAAGGAACGTTTTGGCTTTTTCCCGTCGGCAGGAGCAGGCTGGTTTGTTTCCAACGAGGCGTTTTGGGGCGAAAATCTGAAAAAACATGTCAGTAAACTGAAACTGAAAGGCACTTACGGACTTGTTGGTAACGACGCTATCGGCAACGAAAACGACCGCTTTTTCTATCTTTCGAACGTAAACATGAACGACGGCGCTCTCAGTTCATCGTTCGGGACTTACGGCAACACGGCGGGCGGACGTCTTCTCAACGGCATCTCCATTTCGCGCTATCCCAACGAAGATATTACATGGGAAACGGCGGCAAAACTTAATCTCGGTCTGGAAATGGAACTGTGGAAAAAACTGGAAATTCAGGTTGATTATTTCAGCGAATACCGTTCCAATATTCTGATGGATCGCTCATCCATTCCATCGACCATGGGCTTGCAGGCAGGCGTCCGCGCAAATGTGGGCGAGGCGGCAAGCAACGGAATAGAATTTGCCGTCAACTACAATCACTCGCTTGCCAAAGATGCATGGATTTCGGGAATGGCAAACTTTACCTGCGCCACCAGCAAATTTAAGGTGTATGAAGAACCCGACTATTCGACAACGCCCTGGCGGTCGAGAGTTGATTATTCTCTGAATCAGGAGTGGGGATACGTTGCCGAGCGGCTTTTTGTTGATGAAGACGAGAAACGCAATTCGCCAATTCAGTTTGGCGACTATCTGGCGGGCGATATTAAATACAAGGACATTAACGCCGACGGACGCATCACCCAGGAAGATCTTGTTCCAATTGGCTATCCCACCAGCCCCGAAATAGTTTATGGCTTTGGAATGTCGGGCGGATGGAAAAATATCGACGTTTCGTTCTTTTTTCAGGGTCTGGCGCGGGAATCGTTCTGGATTTCGCTGCACAACGACTACGAATGGGACGGTAACAACCAGAGTTTCCGCCTGCGCTCAATAGGCACCAGCCCTTTCATCTCTGGCTCGTCGGCTCTGCTGGAAGCATACGCCAACAGCCACTGGTCGGAAAACAACCGCGATATATACGCGGTGTGGCCCCGCCTGTCGGATTCGTATGTGGACAACAACATGCAGCGTTCGACCTGGTGGATGCGCGACGGCTCGTTTCTGCGTCTCAAATCGCTTGAAATCGGCTACACTTTACCCGAAAAAATATTATCGAAAGTGAAAGTCGCAATGATGCGCCTCTATTTCAGCGGAACAAACCTTCTTACTTTCAGTAAATTCAAACTCTGGGACCCCGAAATGGGAGGCAACGGTCTGGGCTATCCCGTCCAGCGAGTATATAATTTTGGTATTCAATTATCCTTTTAAAATAAATAACGATATGAAAAAAATATATCAGACATTAATTATTCTGGCATTAACAGCCACAAATGCCTGCAATTATCTCGACATCGTGCCGGATAATATTGCAACAATCGACTATGCTTTCCGCAACCGTACCGAAGCGGAAAAGTATCTCTTTACCTGCTACACTTATCGTCCGCAAATTGGCGACCTTTTCAACGACCCCGCCATGAACGGCGCCGACGAAAACTGGCAGTTCTATCCCGTCAGTTCTGTGTTTCCGATTTATACCGGAGCGCAGATAGGCAGAGGATTTCAAGACTTGAACAATCCCATTCTGAACTTCTGGACGGGCGAAAACGGCGGAAAACCTCTTTGGCGCGGAATACGCGACTGTAATATCTTCCTCGAAAATATCGACAAGGTGGAAGACATTCAGGAGTATGAAAAAAAACGGTGGAAAGCCGAAGTCAAATTTCTGAAAGCATACTATCACTATTATCTCTTCAAATGCTACGGTCCGATACCCATTGTGGACGTTAATTTGCCCATTTCGGCAAGCGTGGATGAGGTGCTGGTTTATCGCGAACCGGTGGACAGGGTGGTGGAATATATTTCCGGACTGATGCTCGAAGCTTTTACCGACCTCCCCAATGCCTCCGAAGTGGTTGAAGGTACGGAAGCCGGACGGGTGGACAAACTCGTTGCTCTGAGTATCCGCGCCGAACTGCTGCTCTTTGCCGCCAGCGACCTGTTTAACGGTAATCCCGACTATGAAAACATGGTGGACAATCGCGGCGTTAAACTGTTCAACACCACGCACGACCCCAACAAATGGAAACTTGCCGCCGACGCTTGTCTCGAAGCCATCGAACTGTGCCACACACAGCAGAAAGCGCTCTACGACCAGATTGACCCGGTGGCGGCAAGCGCTCCCGCTCCGCTGCAACTGCAAACATCTTACCGGCAGGCTGTTTGCGACCGCTGGAACAGGGAACTTGTCTGGGGTAATACAAACAACGACTGCAACGGGCTGTCGAGAGCCTCGCATCCCCGCCTGATGCGCCTGACGCCGCAAAATCTCAACAATATCAATTCGCAGTGGGCGCCGACACTCAAAGCAGTGGAACAGTACTACTCGGCTAACGGCGTGCCTGTTGAAGAAGACAAGGAGTGGCAAAGCGAACAGTGGTATGACAAACGCTACGAAATCCGCCCCGAACCCTCGTCGGGCGACGAAAAATACTACGTCAAGGAAGGGCAGAAAACAGCGTATTTGCACTACAACCGCGAGCCGCGCTTTTATGCCAGCGTGGGTTTCGACCGTGCCATATACTACGGAAGCGGATACAATCGCTTTCCCGACGATGTGAAACACTGCGAGTTTATCAATCTCGAATATTCGGGATTTCAGGGAGGCAGCCAGTATTCCGTTACCGGATATGCCGCCAAAAAAATGCACAGTTTCAAATGCACGATAACATCCACCGACTCGTCTGTCGAATATTATCCTTTCCCCATCATGCGTCTTGCCAACCTCTATCTGATGTATGCCGAAGCCCTTAACGAGGCTGAAAATTCTCAGACAGCACGCAACGAAGCCATTGTGTGGCTCAACAAGGTGCGAACACGGGCAGGTCTGAACGGAGTGAAAGAATCGTGGACGCAGTATTCGACCAATCCCACAAAACCCGATTCTCAGACCGGACTGCGCAGCATTATCCGTCGCGAACGCACAATTGAACTTGCCTTTGAAGGCAAACGTTTTTGGGATATCCGCCGCTGGAAACAGATCGACGAACTGAACGTGCAACCCACAGGCTGGAATGTGCGCGGCGAATCCGCCGAAGACTTCTATCGCGTTGTGCAGGTTGCCCGCGTGCCGGTTAAATTCTCCATCAAGGATTATTTCTGGCCTATAAAAATATCCGATATTGTGGCTAACCGTAACCTTCGTCAAAATTATGGATGGCAATAAATTTTAGATTTACGATTTTAGATTTACGATTTACGATTTTAGATTCATAATTCAAAAAAAATATCAAACGAAAATGAACAGAAATATATCAATCATTAAAAAAAGTATCCTGTATCTGATATTTCTTCCTTTGGCGATATCCGCCTGCACGGAAGAACCTGTTGGGCAACAGCCGGCTGACGGCGTTGCTCCCGCCGCCGTCAGAAATGTACAGGTAGCAAACACCGCCGGAGGAGCAGTGATAACATACACGCTTCCCGACGACGATGACCTGCTTTATGTCAAAGCAGTTTATTCACGCAAAGCGGGCGAGGTGAGCGAAAGCCGCAGCTCGATGTACAGAAACGAGGTTAAAGTGGAAGGTTTTGGCGACGTCGAACCGCATGAGGTCAAAATCATTGCAGTGGATCGCAGCCGCAACGAATCGGCTCCGGTAACGGTTACCGTTACTCCGCTCGAACCGGAAGTCCTGAGCATTGCCCGCTCGCTGAACCTTATCGCCGATTTTGGCGGAGTAACCGCCTCGTGGCATAACCCCGACAGAGCCGAAATATCGGTATCGGTGATGCTGAAATCCGACTCGCTGATGGAATATATTCCTCTGGAAACGTTCTATTCATCGATGATAAACGGTGTTGGAGGCGTGCGTGGAATGGATACCGTTACGGGCAACTTTGCCGTGTATGTTCAAGACCACTGGGGCAACCGCAGCGAAGCCAAATACTACGACCTGACGCCGGTTTACGAAACCCTGTTCGACAGGCTGCGTTTCAGCGACGCTTCGGTGCCGGGCGACGGACCTCACTATACCGGTGGCGGATGGGGACTGTCGAACCTGTGGGACGGCAACTGGGGCAACGATGCGGGCTACAGTTCCGCCGGAGGCACAGGCGTATGGCCGCAGTCAATAACAATCGATATCGGCGTGTTGGGACAAATAAGCCGGATACGCATACATCAGCGCATGGGTCCATATACCTTTTCCGAAGGAAATCCGCGTCTGTTCGAAGTCTGGGGCTGTCAAAATCTCGACGTTTCGGGCAGCTGGGATTCGTGGACCAAACTTATGGACTGCGAGTCTATAAAACCGTCGGATCAGCCTGTCGGTCAAAACTCCAACGAAGATATTGCGCTTGCCCTCGACGGCGAAGATTTTATCAACTCGCCCGTCAATCCCAAAGTGCGATACCTCCGGTTTAAAATTCTCCGTACCTGGGCTGGTGGCGACAACTTCCAAATAGCGGAAATAGAAGTATTTGGCGATAATAGATAATTATGACATGAAAACAGTATTACAGATAACAGTTAAAAAAATGAAAACAGTATATTACATAATTATGCTCTGCGGGCTTGCGTCGATAACGTCATGCTCGGAGATGAACGACCTGCACAACAAGTATCTCGACCATGAAACGATATACGCAGCCAAAGTGGACAGCGTGATAACACGCTCCGGGCACAACCGTATCGGTTTGACCGTCGAACTCAGGTCGCAGCGCGTTGAAACGGTGCGCGTTTTTTGGAACGATTACGCGGATTCGACGGATATCGCAGTCGGTAATGCTACCGGAATGTTCAACTGTATGCTCAACAACATGGAAGAAAATTCATATATCTTTCAACTTGTGAGCATCGACAAGTTCGGCAACCGTTCCCTGCCTTTCGAGGCTACGGGCATCGTATATGGCAGTCGCTTTCAGGAACAATTGTCGAACAGAGGACTCTTTTCGTTTTCTGCCGACGACAGCGGACTGACCGTAAAATGGAGTGGCAACCCCGACAATGCAGTATATTCTCAATTGAAGTATGTGGATGTGCATAACAGCGAAAATATCCGCAAAATACCGACAGACGAGACAACAACTGTGGTTACCGACTGGCAGTCGGAAATGCATTATCGGACGGCATTCCTGCCCGAAACGGATGCTATCGACACCTTCTATACTGCATGGCGTACCGTCGAACATATTCCATACAAGTATCCAACCGCAGGCTGGACAGCCGAAAGTCGCAATGGCAATCACGGCTGGGGCGCTGCCGGCGGTCAGCCCGACAAGGTGCTTGACGGAAATCTTGAAACCGGATGGCACTCCAATCCCGGCGCGCCACTGCCCCAGTGTCTGGTGATAGACATGCAGACAAGCAAAACAATAGACTATCTGCTGATGCGCTTTCAGGCTAATGCCGTTGCCAACAACTGGATTTATATCAAAAATATTGAATTATATCTGACCGACACGCCTGCCATAGCCGAAGAGTATCAGTCATTCTGGGGATCGCCCGTTGCCTCATATCTGCGACCCTCCGGTGTAGATTTGATTGACATCCGACTTCCGTCAGGCAGCAGCGGCAAATATCTTATTCTCTACTTTCCCGACTCTACTACAAATACTTATATCAGTTTCACGGAACTGGAAGTGTATCGATAGTATATAATGTGGAAATCGCACAAAAGATTGCGAATGTGAATATCCTCCGAAACAAGTTTATCTGTTCGGAGGATATTTTTTATTAACTATCTTTAAGTGTATTACACTGTTATAACGGGTTGCGAACAGTGGTTTTGTATTATAAAATACAAATCCATTGTAAATCTGTTATATCACAGGCATACAACCCTCATCCGTTATTTGCCGCTGCGTATCATTGATCACCATTGCCAGCCCCATTGCGTCGGGATACGGCGCGAGGTAGTTTTTCGTTTGAATCTGCTCGACGGCTTCGGCAAGTTTGACAGGGACGGCTTCCGCTTTGTACGCC